>CAZCRQ010000026.1:0-13078 GCA_964501095.1 uncultured bacterium
TCGTGTTCTTCTGGGATCATCAACGTCTTCTGCCAAGTCTTCCATATCCTTCAGGCTTCAACTGATCTACTCCCCTGACCCGCTCGAAAATCTGTTCTAAGTGATGACTCAACTCTGCCTCAGTCATCCCACGTTCGATAAATTCACCATGATACGCCAGAGAGATCTGTCCGGTTTCCTCACTGACAATGATTACCGCCGCATCCGACTCCTCGGTGATTCCCAGAGCCGCACGATGACGTGTTCCTAATCCGGGATCGATATTCGGATTCTGAGTGAGTGGGAGAATGCAGCGCGCCGCTTCAATGATGTTTCCGCTGATCACAATGGCACCGTCATGCAAAGGCGTGCGTGGGAAAAAGATACTTACAATCAATTCAGCGGTCGCTTCCGATTGGATTTTTATCCCGCTCTCCATTATCGCACGAAGTCCCATGTCTCGTTGAATCACTATTAAAGCGCCATACTTCCGTTGGGATAAATCAACTACCGCCCGGCAAATCTCATCGATGATTTTCGTTGCTTTTAATTTAAATATCCGTCGGATCAATCTGCCCTGCCCCAGTTGGATCAACAAACGACGCAATTCTGGCTGAAAGAGGATGACAAAAGCGATCACCCAAACCTGAGCGATGGAATTCAACAGCCAAGTCATCCCTTTAAAACCGATGGCATTTACCAGGAAGCTGACAATGAAGATGAGAAAAAGCCCGATAAACATCTGGGAGGCGCGTGTCCCCCGCATGATTCGGTACAGTTGATAAAAAACGTACGTTACCAGGCTGATGTCGAGAAGATCAATCAGGGTGAAGCTGATAAAACCGATACGAAATAATTCCATTGAAATCACCGAGTAGGTAGAAAGTCACTTCCATAGTCGATATCAACCTCGATCGGATGGATGACATAAGGCGAATTTGACCTTTGCCTGACCACCTCTTCACTTTCGCCTTTGCCCTTTGCCCTTTGCCCTTTGCCCATTCGCCTTTGCCCTTCATCCATACGCCAATAGTGACGGGTCATCTCCGCTAAAGCCGTTGCCGGAGATAACAGCTCTGGCTTCTCAATTATTCTATTTCCCAAAGCCTTATCAAATGCTTCCCGATAACGTTCATACCCCTCACCGATCGGGTAAATCTTTTCAGCAGGCAATGGCGGAAGTGTTCCAACCAGTATTTCGCTGGGATCATCGATAGGTTGGGGAGGGATGCCGGCACGCATCATCCGTCCTCGGCAATACCCTTTTCGCGTCGGTACAAGAACCCATGCCACGCCTGTCCGCAATCGCGCCGACAGCACTTCAAATGTATTCAAGGGCAGCATGGGAATCCCACGCGCCAGAGCATAAGCCGATGCAAAGGCGACTCCCACCCTCAGACCGGTAAATCCACCCGGTCCGGTGACCACCGCCACAGCATCCATGCGATCCCACCGGTTACGTTTTAGCCATTCACTGATTCCGGGAGCTAAAATTGCATCATGACGACGTCCTGTCATGATGTCTACCGGATCGATGATCGCCTCGTTTTCCACTCCCGCCCAGGTGGTGATTGTTCCGGATGTATTCAATGCCAAGATTTTCATCGCTCTTGCCCTTCGCAGGCGGGGACGCCTACGCTACCGACGCGAGGGGTAGCGTAAGCCTCCGTGCTTGCGATTCTTGATGCTTGCGATTCCCTAACCACAGAATTTGATTTCAACCGCCAAGAAGCAAAGAAGCAAAGAAAAAACACGAAAAATAAAGAAATTCCTTTCCAATTTTTCGTGTCTTTCATGAGTATAATAGTTTAAGAGGTTTTAGATTCACATATCCTGGTGGTTATTTCAGAATCAAGTAAAAATCCTTTTAAAATTATCGAAATCGTTAAAGATCAAGGCATTGTCCATTTTGACCAGGTGATATTCCTCTTCCAATTTTTTGATCACGCGGCTGATAGTTTCCCGGCTGGTGCCGGCGATATTCGCCAGGTCTCGTTGCAGCGGCAGCTCGTTGATGACAACCTTCCCCCCCCTCATCTCGCCAATATCCTCTGCCAGACGGATCAGAGCCGAAGCGACACGTCCGCGGGCATCTTTTAAGCTCAGGCTCTTGATTTGCATATCGCTTTTGCGGATACGTCGCGCCAGTTCCTTCAGCAAGGTGATGGCGACCTGCGGGTAGCGTTCAAGAAGCTCAAGAAAATCGCCGCGATGCAGCACCCAAAGTTCAATGTCATCGATACTGGTGACCGTAGCGCTGCGCGGCAAACCGTCGATCAGCGACAATTCCCCAAAAAACTCACCCTCTCCAAGAATTGAAAAGATCGCCTCATCACCTTCATCCGAGATGCCGCTGATTTTAACACGTCCGCTTTTTATAAAAAACAAATTGCTGCCTAAATCATCTTCAAAGATAATCAAGTTGTTTTTCTTGTATTTCTTGCTGACCATCAATTCAGCGATTCGCTGGCGATCGGCATCTTCCAATCCATTGAAGAGGGGAATAGCTTTTATAACTTGACCTTCGGAATTACGATTGGATAGGGTCGGCATTGTTGGTTCTCCTCGAGTTAATCATGATTTATCCGTATAATGCATGATAGCTCGTTGAACAGCAGGCGGCATCTCGGAAACAAGAAGCCATTCCTCTTCCAAAGCTTCAGCTAAAATGCGTAAATTTATATCGAGATTAAGGTTACGGTTCAGAAAGATACAACGTTCTTGCCGTATTCGGCAAATACCGCTTTGAAAGTCCCCTTTTTCATAAATTACACGATCATACACTGATTCAGCAATACCCAGGAGGTAATCAAACAGTTCCTGACGTTTCATGCTCGAAATCACTCATAAAGTGTCAGCCATTCAGCTTGAATACCTGTTCCGCCGCTAAACGCACATCCTGAACATGATGCCGGTCACAGATTAGGATGCCGTTTTCAGTGGAAACCACGATCACATTCTCCAATCCCACCACCGCAATAGGTTTCTGTCCATCACTGTGCAGATAGGAATTACGGGTTCCATGAACGACAATTGGACCGCGGATCGAATTATTCTCCCCATTCTTGGCGGTGAGACGATAGACTTCCTCCCAACTGCCGACATCGCTCCAGTCGAAAGCGCCTTTTACCACATATACATGCCGTGACTGCTCCATCACTCCATAGTCGATGGAGATGGGTTTGATACTCTGATAAGCTCGACGCACACGATCTTCTTCATCGGCGGAACCTAGAGCATCCTGAATCTCCCTCAATGCCATGTACATTTTAGGTAAAAACTCTTCGATTTCAGATAAAATTCTTCGTGCGGACCAGATGAAGACACCGCTGTTCCAAAGAAATTCACGTGTCTCGATAAAACGCTTGGCAGTTTCAAGGTTGGGTTTTTCGGCGAAAGTACGAACCCGATGCAAGTTTTTTCGTACTTCATCTCTTTCATATTGGATGTAACCATATCCAGTTTCGGGACGTGAGGGTTCAATACCTACGGTAACAATTCCATCAGTCTCCTGGACAAACTCGATTCCGATATTCAGGCAATGACGGAAACCTTCCTCATCGTGAATCAGATGATCCGCCGGCAGCACGACCATAATCGGGTCATGATCCTCTTTCAGAAGGTGAACCGCGGCAAGACCGATGCAAGGCGCCGTGTTTTTCGGGAATGGTTCGATGATAAAGTTGCTCTGAGCGAAAGATTTGATTTGAGAAGCGATTAGTGATGCCTGCTCAGGAATGGTAACAATCTTTTGGAATAGAATATCAATTAAAGGTTGAATCCTATCGACCGTCAGCTCAATCATGGAGCGGGAATCAAAAAGACTGATCAATTGTTTTGGTTTTTGTGGGGTTGAAAAGGGCCAAAACCGGGCTCCAATTCCCCCCGCCAAGATGGTTGCGTACACCATATTGAATCTCCATAAACAACGCTTGAATTTTATAGTGTCGTAATGTACGAAAATAGAGGAACAAAGAGAACTATTTAAACTGTACTGCCTCCCCCGCACTTTCCCAATGCGCCCGCACCGTGATCGTATCCTGATGAAAAACATAGGGATCGGAAGCGACCATCGGCAGTGGATTTCCGTATGAATAGCGACTGTTGCGATCAAAATCCACCCACCCAGACAATTGCCACTGACCTGCAGGAACTGCCGGGAAACGGAATGCTCCGAGAGTCTCTTCTCTTATCTGGAGAGGCAGGTGAACATCACCTAGGGATCGCAAGACTAAATAGAAAGGTGCCAACACCCAACTTTCCTCAATCCTGCCGCTGACCGATCCCAAAGAATCAAAAGAGAAAAATGTATATGCCACTGTCACGACGCTGTCCACAAGTGCATTACCGGCTAAGTCTAAAACCTTCTCACCCAAGATCTTCAACTGATAATATCCCGTGGTAAGCAGCGAATCGGGCTCTACCCTAAGGCGAAAAGGATCGATCTCTCTGCAGGGGACGGGATATGCGAGAGAATCGTCTTTATCCCGGCTGATAAAAATGACATCCGAGCCTGTCAACTTAATCTCTTCGCTGAAGGTCAGAATTGGAGAACGAAAACCGGGGTGAAAAGTGCTGGTTTCTTTGGGGAACATCCCGAGAAAAGTTGGAGCGACAGTATCGGTTGGCACGGCAGTTGTCATATCTATGACCAGGCTGGTATCAAGAGTCTCCCGACTGCGAAACGAACCTTTGATTCTCATCTCGACCTGGGCAACTTCTATTTCCTCTTTCAGACGAACGCGGAATCTGGTGGAATCGGCTGGGTCATAATGGACCTGCCGGATCGGAAATGATTGTATTGTTGAATCGTCAAGTTTGGTGTCAAGAGAGTCGAAGGGGACAATTTCGATGACGGCATCGGTTGCGGCGGGGATGCGGTCGAACTTTATCTCGAGCAAGTCAGGGTATTTTGCCACAACGCGCACTACATTCGGCAGCACCGGCGGATAAGCTGCCCGCAAGTAGACAATCTCGGGAAGTTGAGTCGAATCCGCATACGCCTGAACGTCTCGAGAAGGCACGGCAATCTGTTCGAGATTCGGTGTCCAGAGACGGTCATCATCGCGATCCTGAAAAGCGAAAATTCGCCACAATCCAGCGGTGAGATGTTTCAGTTCCCAGGAACCGTCCTCTCCCGTCTGAGTGCTCGCATCGGGAATTACCGAAGAAGGATCGGGAGTTTTTATCTTTGAAGGCGGACTACCCGCCGTGATAAAATCCGCTTTCGTTGGCGAAGATTCCGCAATTCCCCTTTTCTCAACGAATGCCTTGGTTGAAGGCGGGAGAGAGCCCATATAATAGCCGATCACATTCCATCCGAGGACAGATTCGCCCTGCCCAGTGAGAAAGCCGGTAATTTGCCCCTGGTCAAGATGATCTCCGGTGGAAAATGCCAGGTGAAAGGAATATAACAGCTTGTTTCCCTGAAGATCGCTTAGTGTCGTACCCAAAGTCAGCACATAAGTTCTATTATCCTGAAACGATGAATCGAAAGTCAATTCCACGGTCTTTCCCCTCCATCGTGAACGAACCGCACCCTCAGGCGGTGGGGATAGAGAAAATGCATTATTGAGCGATTCCTGTCGGATAGGTTCGCTAAAAGAGATGGTGATTCTCGCTGACGGATCAACCTTGATACTGTTATCAGCCGGTTCAGCGCTGATGATTGTTGGGGGCGTTTTATCCTGTGGACCTCCACTGGGTGGAGCCTGACTAGCGCAGCCGATTAAGATCAAGAAAAACAAACTTATATGTAACCTGAGGATAATGCTCATATTTTATCAAGAGGAGAGAGAAAGATGATTTCTCACCCGCTCCAAATCATCCTCCGTATCGACACCTTGAGGAAAATCGGGTACGA
Organism: uncultured bacterium; assembly: GCA_964501095.1. Classification (GTDB taxonomy): domain Bacteria; phylum Electryoneota; class Electryoneia; order Electryoneales; family Electryoneaceae; genus CAZCRQ01. The sequence goes on from CAZCRQ010000026.1 coordinate 5,843, forward strand.
GCGCCACTCCGATACGTTTACCATGCACCAGCAATCGGAGCTGTTCCAGCGATTCGCAGCGCTCTAAATCCGCGACCTCCCAGGAGCAGAATTCTTCTAATATGTGCCGACGGAAAACATAGAGTCCGACATGCCTCAAGAACGCCGATGCCGGGGGAAAGCAACGCCAGGGATGTGGAATGGGACTGCGGGAGAAGTACAAAGCGCGCCGTTGTAGATCGGTGACAACTTTTACCACGGAAGTATTATCGAGCTGCTCCGGTTTCAAGGGAGCCGCGGCGGTAGTGACATCGAAATCGTCGCCTGAGAGGAGTAGGGAGACGGTCGTATCGATCGCTTCCGCTGGGATCAATGGTTCATCACCCTGAATGTTGACGACAACATCCGCTTCATTATCCTTGATCGCCGCCAGCACGCGATCGGAGCCGGAAGGCAGCGCCGGATCGGTCATGATCGGCACTCCCCCATGCTCCCTGACAGCGTCGAAGATCTGGGGGTGATCAGTCGCAATGTAGATTTCATTCAGAGTTTTCGTCTTTCGCACGGCTTCGAGGGTGCGGATGACCAGCGGTTTTCCAGCTATATCAGCCAGCATCTTGCCGGGGAGACGGGTGGATGCCCATCGTGCCGGGATGACGCCGACTACCCGTGGTGTCATCGATTTTCTTCTTTTTCTTCCGATTCCGGAGCGAATTGAAGGTGAGCACGGGCGACAATATGTTGGAACTCATTCTCTGAAATACTCATTTAATGGGTTCCTTGATCACGACCGGGCAAGGCGCTCCCGCCGCGAACTGTTCAGCATCGGATTTACCCCCGACAATGTCGCCCCAGTGCATGGGAATTGCAACTTTAGGACCGATTCTCTGGGCGGCGAGGATGGCTTCCTTCGCTGTCATCACATAAACCCCGCTAACAGGCAGCATGGCGACATCGCAAGAGACAGCCTTCATCTCCTCGATCAGATCCGTATCCCCAGCATGATAGTACCGAACGCCGTCGAGATTGATTACATACCCCAGCCAGTTGTTCGATTTTGGATGGAATTTCTTGTTCGTATTGTAAGAACGAATAGCTTCAATCCCGACCTCTGCCAGAGTAACATTTTCGCCCGGTTTCAGCAGAACTACGTTCTTAAAAGAGAGTTCGCTTTTCATCGAAGCTGGGGCGACGATTATCGCCTCGGGCTTGGCTGCTTTCTTGATATCATCGACTGAAAAATGATCATAATGTGAATGAGTGATAAAAATCAGGTCTCCATCCAGATAAGCGGTCTTGATTTTCCAGGGATCGATATAGATTGTTTTTGTTCCACGGATACGGAACGATGCGTGTCCAAACCAATCGATAGGTTTTGTCAATTCCTCGGGCATATTTCCCTCCTTGATCAACTACTGGGAAATAAGAATTGTCTCGTTCCTCAGACTCGGCAGAGTACGACATAGAGATCGGCACGAGCGCCTTTGAACTCCGGACCGTGACGAAAATCCCAATAGTAAGTGCTGGTTGGATTGATCCCTTTCGTAGAAAATACATGCTCTCTCAAGTTTTTAACGGTCTGTGAAATGGTTTTCATCGGTCCGTGATGGAGGGTGGAGAAAAACTTACTTCGTTCCATTTCCATAACGCTGGCGTCATAAGTGTCGATCTTTAAAATTTCAATAAGCAGCCTTCCTCTGAATTTCTCGATCTCCATCAAGGCGATGGCTTGATCAGGAACAGTATAGCGTTTGGAGGCAATCTCCGCGCGAAGGCGCTGGAAAGCCTCAAATACCTTTCTCGGTTTACTAAACCAACAGGATAATGGGACAGTATAAAAGTATTTTGAACTCCACTCGAATTCTGTGTCTTCCCAACGTTTGGGATCAGTAATTGCAAGGGTTTCATCCATGAATAAGTCTCCCTGTTAGAAGCTGAACTTGATCGTCGTTTGTATGTGGAAAGATAGGGATTGGAAACAAGGTCGTCAACTCCTTTTCGCTGGATGCAAAATGGAGCAATGCCTGGCGTTTCTCCTCAAAAAAACACAAGCCCTTCCTGCAAATACAGGAAGGGCATGGGGAAATCTACCATTCCCACGCTGGAACCCTGGGAACGAGTAATAACACGTACATTATTGTCAGAATACGGACTATCGCAAGCCAAGTACTGTCCGATAACCTTCCATATCCAGGAAACCATGTCCGCTGATATTGAAGGCGATTGTTTTCTTTTCTCCGGTCTGTTTGCATTTCAAGGCTTCATCAATGGCGCAGGCGACGCTGTAGGCGGATTCCGGCGCCGGGAGAAAACCTTCAATCTGCATGAACATCTTGGCGCGCTCGAAGACATATTTCTCGTCGGTGGGATAGGCTATTGTGTCGATGTAACCTTGGTCTCGAAGCAGGCTGATGATGGGTGAGCAGCCGTGGTAACGCAACCCGTCGCCATAAATGGGCAGGAACTCGGTCTGATGTCCCAATGTATACATCATCAACTGAGGCGTCATCTCACCATGGTCAGCATAATCATAGCGATATACCCCTTGTAGATTGGGCGCTGACTGGCTCTGCGCTGCGATGAATTGTATCTTCTTTCCCTTAGTCAGCACATCCCCTAGGAAGGGTATGGCGAAACCGCCAAAGTTGCTGCCGCCGCCCAAGCACGAGATCACCATGTCGGGATATTCACCTATCATTTCGAACTGCTTTTGGGTTTCCAGTCCGATGATAGTCTGGTGCATCAGGACATGATTCAGCACCGAACCAAGACTGTAAGCAGCCTTTTTATCTTTGCTGGAATCCTCCAGCCCTTCTGAGATCGCGATGGAAAGCGAACCTGGATGATCTTTGTTTTTCTGGTAGATTTTATTGCCGACCTTGGTCTTGTCGCTGGGCGAAGCGAATACTTCCGCACCATAGAGTTCCATCAGGTTCCTGCGATCTTTCTTCCAGTTATACACCGCACGAACCCAGAATACGGTGCATTTCAGACCCGCCAGGCTGCAAGCATAAGACAGCGCGGTTCCCCATTGTCCTGCGCCGGTCTCGGTAGTGAGTCGGGTGAATCCTTCTGCTCGAGCATAAAACACCTGCGCCAGTGCGGTGTTGACCTTGTGACTGCCGGTGGGACTATAAAACTCGCTCTTGTAATACATCCGCGCCGGGGTTTTCAACGCCTTCTCCAGACTCAACGCCCGGAACAACGGACGAGGACGTCCGGCTTGAAGATACGTTTGCTGCAACTCCTTGGGAATCTCTATCCAACGCTCGTTGGAAAACTCCTGTTTCAAACATTCTCCGATCATCAGATCCGGCAGCGACTTGATCTTATCATCTCCCTTAGGCGGCGGGAGCGGCGACGGCAGGTCGGGCTGGATGTTATACCATTTTGTGGGTAATTCTTCAACTGGTAGGTGTATTGCTCTCACGTCACTCATAAAAGAAACCTCCTAAGCCTTTAAGTCGAGCTTTGCCCGACAGAATAATGGAATTGATTTGAGTCTGGTTCGACGATGCAATTAAGACAAACGTCCGCCGTGATAAATGGTTTCTAAGTTAGGTATTGACGAGGAAGTTAGCAATAGTCAGTTCGGAGTTCACGCTTTAGCGTGTCTTCGCACATACATAGAATTCACGTTTTAGCTAGCCCCCGAAAGCAACCTAAAGGTTGAACTCCAAACAAAGCAACCTAAAGGTTGAACTCCAAACAAAGCAACCTAAAGGTTGAACTCCAAACAAAGCAACCTAAAGGTTGAACTTTAATCTAAGAATCGCAATTATTTCATCTTGAACACTTTTCTCATCTCATTCATCTTCCCTGGCACCGTGGCATGGATGAAATAAATGCCGCTGGTCATATTGCGGGCGTCGAAGGTGAAGGTGTGAAAACCGCAGTTGAAGAACTCATCGGCAATTAACGCCACCTCCTCCCCGAGTATATTGAAGACGCGCACTTTCAATGGAGCGGATTCCGAAAGTCCGACTATGATCTGTGTCGTCGGGTTGAAGGGATTGGGGTACACTTCGGCGATGGTGAACATCTCGGGGATTTCACCGGAATCGTAAAGTCCAACCGCTTCGATATCGATAATATCTTCCTGAAGTGCGGGAATAATCCGAATGAAACTTTGATTGACGCTGATAACGCCTCGGATACGGATCCAATCGTTGACCAGATAGCTGCTAAGGTTCAAATGGGCATCTTCATAGATCAGTATTATCACCGATTCGGAGCCGTCAGTGATGTTGAAGCTGTAAGTACCCCGGTTTGCCGGGGTGGAGGTCAGCCGACCAGTAGCTTCCGCATAGGTTCCTTCCAGTCGTCTTGCCGCAGCAATGGCAGCCGTCGTCCCTCGCCACGGTTCATAGAGTTCATTGCCAAAGGAAAGCAGTTCAAATTCCACCGAGAGCAAACGGCTGACTCCGGAGAAACCGGCATCAGTAAAACGTCCCGTAACCCTCACTTCATCCCCGCGGAATAATCCTTCCGTCTCCTGGTCTACATGACCGCGATCATTGTACAGCATAATTCCATAGCCGGATTCATCCTGGATATACGCATCGAGACGGTTGATGCTCATAACGTTGGTCGGTATGGTGATAATCCCTGAGGTAGTTACCCAGGAGCCTTCCCCGGTCAGTGTCTGAATTGCCTGAATCGAAACGGGGAGAGAAGAATTAAGTTCAAAGTTGACTGGTAATTCATCATAAGTCGCTATCACTAAATTACCTCTCGCGGCTGGAATATATCCCACGCCAATGACAGAGATATCGTATTGTCCAGGATCCAGATACATGAAACTGTATTCACCGTTCTCATCGGTGCGGATCGAACTGACTTCAAGCTCGGCAAAATGGTCGATCAGAGAAACACGGGCATTGACTACAGGTTCGTGGGTATCGACTGAGGTAACCGCACCAAAGATGCGTGTGTTGCGTGGATAGAGACCGACTTCTAAAAATAATTCCTGGTACAATGCCAGTTCGATATTCGATTCGACCGTTTGTTGGTACCCTTCAGCCACAGCTTCGATTATATACCTGCCAGGATTTAAATAGAGGAAACTGTATGACCCGCCCCAACTCGAAACTGATGTTCGCAACTGCAAATTGTTGACCGCATCGCGCAGGATCAAATTCGCTCCGACGATGAAATCATGATTCAGTGCGTTGACTATATATCCGGAGATATTTGTCCGACGCGGAGTCAGATTAAAATTTTCATAATGATCCTGATTCAATTGGAGTATGACGGCATTTCGATCGGAGGGGAAGTAGGCTTCCGCCTCTACGTGCATGTTGTAAGACTGAGGCGGCAGGGGAGCAAACCGATAAAATCCTTCCGCGTTGGTAGTTCTTATACCAATTTCCTCGCCGCTGGATTCCACATACAAAGTCACTGTCGCATTCTGGATTGGATTCCCATTCTCCATATTCCGGACATAACCATTGATTCGTGTTTCCAAATGTTCAATTGCGATATCCAGGGTTAAGAGACCATCATCTTCAAGAAAAACATCCTCAAGCCGGAAGGTGAAGTATTCCTCATGTGCAACTTCAAGATCGTAAAGCCCACCGTATAAGCTGGAGAAATTAAACCTTCCCGCGGCGTCGGTCCGGGTCGATCCGACAAAAACACCGGTAGCATCTTCAGTCAGACGTACTTCAGCGCCCTGCACCAAGGCGCCTGTAGCAGCATCGGTAACCATTCCTTCGATCATACCGGTGGGGATTTCCAGGTCAATCAGATAAGCGGCGCCGGAATCTTCATCCCAATCATCATCACCGATGGCTCCGACAATTACATAATCATCGTCGATGGCAACCACCGACCCGAATAGATCCCCCTCTTCTCCGTCACTTGCCGTCAACTTGGCGAACTCCCCCCATGTTTCTCCACTACGGGTAAAGGCGTAAAGTGAACCGGAATCGATGCCATTGTCCTGATCATGCCAGGAGCCGATTGCCAAGTAATTCCCGCTAATAGCGACCGTTTTGCCAAAGTTGTCCTGATCCTCCCCATCGCCGGGGCTGATCGCCTGCTGCTCAATCCATCCGTCATCGTCTCGTACGAATACATACGCCCATCCCGCAGAAACTACACGCCAACTGCCACGCGCCCCAACCGCCACGCTCAGATTGCTGATTGAGACCGAAGCCCCAAAATTGTCCTCCTCGATGCCATTGCTCGCAGTGATCTTCTCCTCTTCCAGCCAGGTATTGCCACTTCGGACAAAGAGATATGCCGAGCCGGACTGTAAACCGTTGTCGTCATCTCCTTTTGCTCCAATCACGGCGTAGTCGCCATCCAGAGAAACTGAACAGCCGAAATAATCCTGGTCGGCAGCATCATGGCTGACAAGTTTGATCACCTGAACCCAGGAGGTGCCGATTCGATGGAAGACATAAGCTGCACCGGACTGAATGTCATTGTCCACATCCTGCAACGCCCCGACCAGGGCATAATCACCATCGATCGCGACCGCACTTCCAAAATAGCTGTTTGCCGCTGGATCGCGCGCGGTGATTTTATCCTCTTCCACCCAGGTCTCTCCCTGACGAACGAAGACATAGGCTGAGCCGGAATTGATGGCGTCATCGTCGTCAAAAGGCGCCCCGACAATGATCCGATTCCCCTCGATGGCGACCGATTCGCCAAATTTATCCGCCGCCGCGCCATCGCTGGCGATTAGCTTGATCACCTCGGTCCATTCATCGTCAATCAGGCTAAAGACATACGCTGCGCCAGCCGAGGTGCCATTCTCATCCTCGCTTGACGCGCCAACTACCACCTCGGTTCCACTGATCGAAACAGAGTTGCCAAAATAATCCAATGCTTCCCCGTCACTCGCCGTCAATTTATTTTCTGTTTGGGCAAGCGTCGTTAAACTCAAACCCAACATTAGAAGGAGAATAAGCGATGTACGCGAGAAAAGCACATCCTTTAGAGAAGTAAATCGAATCAACATCGTACGATCCCCTTTCCGTTTCCACTTTTCGTCAGTCTTAACTTAACATTATACAGTAAAAGAGGAAATAATACAACCCTCGAGATAGAGAACAAGTTGTCTGCATGGGAAGGTTCCTGTTGACACAAAGGTAATAATCGATGATATTAAAATTTAGGGATCCCGGCTTTCCAAGTTAACCGATGTAGCATGGGCGTCCCGCCCATGTCATGGTAGCATGGGCGTCTCTCTTATGTCGCGGGCGGGACGCCCGTGCTACGGGCGAGATAACCATGTCGCGGGCGGGA
>CAZCRQ010000026.1:13178-16961 GCA_964501095.1 uncultured bacterium
GACGCCCGTGCTACGGGCGAGATAACCATGTCGCGGGCGGGACGCCCGTGCTACGTTGCAAAAACATCAATAGTTAATTTCCATTAAAAGGGGCGGCTCCAATGAAGAGAGTACTACCATTTCTCACCGCACTTATTGCCATGACGACAATATTCAGCCAAGTCTCCCAAGCTACTCCTTATGTTCCTCCGGAAGAACTTCATCGTCAGTTTCTCGAACGCCAACGACAGCCAGAGATTCCCCGGGAGCGACCAACGGTACGGGAGTTGGATCAATACCATTACGGTTTCGAATACATGCAGATTCTCGATTGGCTGACTACGATGCAGGTGACTGAGCCCGGACTAGATTATGGTGGGCAGCGTGAAGGAGAGCAGGACTGGGACATAATTCAAACCGATAACACCCAGGAAGCCATACGCGATTGGTCTCGTTACGCCTACCTGACCGGCGACCTGGAACGCTACCGTGCCAACATCGAAGCGGCGTGGGAATATGTGTTGAACTTCCCTGCCTGGGAGGAGGAGGGCGGCAACGATCCGAATTATTATCGTGTGCACAACTGCGGTTGGGGGTTGGTCGCAACTATGGAGTACACCGAAGCCTACAATGATGATACCTACCTCTGGTATGGCGACGCCTGCGCGATTTACCTCGACACCTTTCGTCTCGCTTGGGGACAAAACTTTAATGAGAATCCTCTCTCGGCAAGCTTTGGCGCGGGGACTCTCTATTTGTATGGGGTATGGCGCAATAATCCCGATTGGCTCGAAGCCGCCCAGGAGATTGCCATAACTGTTCAGCAGTGGATCGAAGCAGACCCGGATCGTCTGACGATGGAGATCTGGGCGATGTCCGGCGGCACCGCAATGTGGGGGGTGGTCACGGCGTTGTTTTCAAACGATCCCGAAGCCGGGAGGGAGTGGCTCCCCGATTATCTCGACATCATGGACGTTTACGCCGGCAGAGGCAATTGGAACAACTCTCAAACAATCTGGTATGGTCATGCCTGGAATGCCATTCACCAAGTGCTGAACGATGATTTGAGCCGGGAAAATGCGATCTGGACGGTCGATTTTCTCCTCGACCAGGATGAGATCGACGATGACGGTGGAGTTCCGGCTACTGAAAACCAGTATCTGAACGACCAATCCTGGACCAGCGCTTACCTGGTCTGGTATGGCATCGAGAAGTTGCTCCCCGAGGATGCCTTTCTCGCCGACGCCGCGGTCGGATCGATTATGCAACCTGCGTCAGATCTGCCTTTGTTGACCGATGTCGAAGTCGCATTCGTGGTCGAGGTGGTCAATAACGGATTGATGCCGATGAATGATATTTCGGTGCGTGTGCAGGTTGATGACTTTCAGGCGAATGGCATGGTCGATCTGGACTTGGGGGAGCGCACGATTGTCACTCTGGCTCCTACCTGGGAGCCTCAGGAAATTGGGCAGATCACTGCGGTATTTACGGTCGATCATCCGGATGACCAGAATCCCGATAATGACATGGTCGAAGTGGAGTATGAGGTCATCGAAAGTTCGCGAATCGCGGGTTTTATCAGAGATCGTCTTGAGCATTTCGCGATTCCAACTCACCTCGATTTTTTCCTCCTCGATAATGATCACGACCATCCCGCCTACAGCGTCGAGAGTTCAAATAATGGAAACTACCAGGTTTATGTCGCAGCCGGAGAGTATCGCATCGAAATCACACCCTCTGTTTCACCCTATACCCCGAAAACCTATACTGACATTTTCATCGCGGAAGGGGAGCGCCTGACCTTGGATTTCAACCTCGATCCCGCGGCAGTGTTGTATGTTTCCGAAATGGAGAATGAAACTTATGATGACTATCTCTTAACTTCCCTGCATAATCTGGGAGTGGATACTTACCCCTGGCTGGTGGATGTTCGCGGCAATCCGCTGCAAAACATCTCCGGCGCACAGACCGTGATCTGGGTTACCGGGGATCGTACGGAAGACATTTTCGATGAGAGCAATTGGGGGCATATCGAAAATTACCTGGATAATGGGGGCAAGATGCTGCTTAGCGGGCAGGGGATCATGGATGCGCATGGTGGAGCGGAAATTCTCGTCAATCGGTTTGGAGCTGAGATGGGTGTGCTGGGGATACGCAATGCGAGGATGCTGCATGGCACTGATACTTTTGTCGGTCACGATGGAGATAGCTTGTTGATTTTCGGCGCAGGAGGCGCGGGGAATCAGACAAATCCCGATGAGGTCATTCCTGTACAACATAACAGTTATGCGGCTTTCACTTATGATAATAGAGTAACCGTCGCCGCGGTCGCGAAGGGAAATACCGTTTTTTGCGGCTTCGGCATCGAGGCGATCAACCCAAATGCCCCGGCTTTTATGTCACGTGAAGAATTTCTCGAAAATGTTCTTGACTTCTTTTTTCGTGAAGGCTTAGCTCCTGAACATTTTGAGCCTGTCGCTCCCACCGGAATTCCGTATAGTATCTTGATTCAGGAAGCGGAATTGGATGGCAATCCGCTGATGCCTGGAGATGAGATCGCTGTTTTTGATGAAAATCTCTGTGTCGGAGCAGCAAGACTTCCGGTAATATGGGAAAATTACTATCCCTTAACTTTGATTGCTTGGAGAGGTCAACAAGCAGAAATACCGGGTTATGTTCCCGGGCATCGGATGAGTTTTCGTGTCTGGACTCCCCGGGGTCGATGGTTACCGATGCCTAATCCGGAGTATTATGCACAGGCAACATATATCACCGGAGATGGAACTTTTGAAGGCACACCTTACGCTCAAATTACACTCTCTGCTTATACATCCCATTTCGATCCGGTCGAACCGACAGGTCTTTGGCATTTCATTAATGTTCTGGAAGCTTCATTAAACGATGAATCTCTATATGAGGGTGATGAGATTGCCGTTTATGATGAAGCCAATGGCAACCTCTGTGTTGGCGCTTCTACTATCTTTGCAGGTTTTCCGCTACTTATACGATCTATTGGGGGTGATCCTGCAGGTTTACCCGGTTTTGTTGTTGGACATGAGATGTCCTTCAAAATCTGGTCTTTCGATTTACAGCAGGAATTTGACGCTGAAGCTGTCTTCCCGAATGGCGACCAGGAACGATATTTTGCTATACATCCGCCTTTTGTTTCGGAAGTTCTGCTCTCGGTTACCACCACCGGCACCTTGACCCTGCCATTGCTGCCGAATTATTTCGAGTTGGTTTCCACCTGTTATGAACCTGTAGAACTTAACGCTGCTGTTGTCTTTGGTGGTATTGAAAGCCTGGAGATTGTCTACCAGGATGATGGCGGCATCTTCATCCCGCCCGCGATCAATACCATCGGGAATATCACTCTTACCGAGGGCTATTCGATTTTCTGCCATGCCCCTTCGGAACTGGTTTTGATCGGAACTCCATTGGATGCGGCGACAGAGTATTCCCTTTTCGCCAGACGTTGGAACTGGTTGGGGTATCCATTCTCCCAACCGGTGCCGATTGATTTTGCCCTTTCTGGAGTGACAGAAGAGATTGAAATAATCTTGAATGATGAAGGTGATTTATGGATCCCAGGACGATTGAACACTTTAGGGGAAATGCAGCCGGGTGAGGGATATTACGCTTTTGTCAATCAGGATGTGACATTCCAGTACTCTGCGCCTGCACAACAAGTAGTGCAGGGCACCCTATTTGCACCTGCACAACAAGTAGTGCAGGGCACCCTATTTGCACCTGCACAACAAGTAGTGCAGGGCACCCTATTTGCACCTGCACAACAAGTAGTGC
>CAZCRQ010000027.1:0-16605 GCA_964501095.1 uncultured bacterium
GTTTTAAAATCCTCCAGCAGCCACGCCGCCGCCCGGTCGAATCCTTCCTGCTGAAATTCATAACCTTTTCCATAGTGTCCACGCGCAATTGAATATATTTCTTTATCTGTCCAGTGTATAACGTCATAGCCGATAGTTTCCCCTTTCTCATCTCGAACAGCTTGCTGATAAAATCCTCCCACACGCAAACCTTTGTCTTCCGCTTTATTTGCCAACTTAGAGAGAAGGTAGGTTTTGCCGATTCCATGACGTCCGGTGATGCCGTAAAAACGTTCAGAGGGAAGCGAAGGAGATTGTGCCAGATCAGCGACACTCACCAGCATTTTCGCCAGGGTTTGAAAGATTGAGGATGGTCGATTATTCCAAGTCTCTTTGAAGGATTGCTGCATGTGAGGCAAAGCTTCACTGGCATAGATAAAAGCCGGACTCAGATTCTCTACACCCATTTTCCTGACGACATTATGCGCCCGTTCCGCAGAAATGTTTCGGGCGAGCAGAACTCCAGCGACCGCCAGGCTAAAACCCCGCAGATTCATGATTATCCCGGCAAACATGCCATCGAGGGAAACATGAATTCTGGCGATTTCAATCGTATTTTTTCCCAGCAGCAAGCCGGCAAGAAGGGTGATTACAATGGTAAAAATCCAGAATTTGAGGCGTCCCACTCGACGAAGTACATCTCTATGAAAGCTTAATGTCCAGAGCAGGATAAGCACAAACCCGACCATTACGGCGATCGAGTGTCCAAGAAGGCACAAGGTCAGTGTCAACAAGGCGATTATCACCTGCCAGCGTTTAGATCGCATCGAGGCTTTCTCCTTCCCGTATCCGTAACGCCAGCCTTCCCAGGTGCCAGCCGAGACCGCCGCCCAATCCGCCAATTGTCCCGATGATGAGAAAGTAGACGCCAAGAGCGTACCATCCGGATCCAGATGAGAGATGGAGCAAGGTTTCCGCTTTTTTTATAACCTGGATCAATAGTTCAAGAAAATTACCTCCATAAATTATTACTTTGGTTAGTATAGTCTGCACTTGGGAGAGTAGAGCAACGGCGAATCCGGAAACAATCCCAGCGAACAGTGGTTTCCTCAAGATCAGAAAGAGGAGTGAGACAAGGAAGCCTTGCATTACAATCGCCGCCATGGGACCGATCATCAATCCCATCGGTGAGAGGGCTCTTAGGGAAGCGCAGACAAGCGCTGCCCTAAGAGGAAACCAGGGGCGACGTATCAGCATTTGAGAAGCGGTGAGCAAACCTACGCCGGCTGTACCCATGATGATACCCGAGATGGGGAGATTGATCGTGTGAAGAAATGTTCCAATTGTGATCTCACTCGCTCCCCACAAGGCTCCCAAAATGGCTGCTTCCTTCCAGGATTGGGGAAGTGTGACCTCATTCCCTTTCAATCGGTTTCCTTTCGTGAGGGTGCCCTGCACTACTTGTTGTGCAGGTTTATTAAAATTATATTATTGTAAGATGTTGTATTTATTGGAAATAGCAAAAGTTTTTCTCCTAGACAACAGTAGTCTAGGGCATCCCCAATGGGATTATTTCTCTTTTCGGGCAGCCTGATTGGAGTGTGGGAACAAGGATAAATACTCCTGCTCACTTTCGATTTCCCTAATTTGCTTTGCATTTTCAAAAAAAATAATATAGGTTAAATTTATAGCGGAGCGGTATTGAGAGGAGTCTAAAAATGAACCGACCATCAATAGAGTACACAGAGAGTCTTCGGAAAACTCTATCATCCTCCGGCGGCGATCTGGAGCAATTTTTCGATGTTTTCTTTGGAGCGCACCGTCCTCCACTGATGCATTCCGAGATCGGGTGGCATCCTGCCGCAGACATGTACGAGACTGAAACCCATTACGTAATCGTAGTGGAAATCGCCGGCATCTTGGTAAAAAACCTCTCCCTTGTTCTGGAACAAAATTCGCTGGTGCTGCGAGGAGTACGTCAAGAGCCCGAGACCGATGAAAAGCGACAATATCATAAGATGGAGATTCCCTATGGTCCCTTTGAGCGGATTTTTACACTACATTCGCCGGTGAATTGCGAGACTGTCCATGCGGATTATAAAAATGGATTTCTCGCCATTCGTCTTGAGAAACGCGCGACACCGATGAGAAAACGTACTACCATAACCATTCGATAGAGGGGCGAGATGGCGGAAATTGAATTGGAAGTGACTCATCCCGGAAAGATCGAGATTCCGGAAATTCTTCCCTTATTTACTCCAGAAGACCTGGTTATTTTCCCCGGGATCATCCTGCCGTTATCGGTCAATGATGAATCCACGATCGGCATGATCAACGATGTGATGCAGAGTGGGGGACCACGAATCGTGGGGGCGTTTTTAAGGAAACCGACCAGTGATGGAACGCAGAAAGGATTGCCATATTACCGCATCGGCACGGTGATGATGATCCTACGTATGCTGCGGATGCCGGATAATAGCATTCGTATGATTGTGCAGGGAGTTGACCGGATTGAGCTGGTGGAGTTGACGCAGCAAAAACCGTATGCCAAAGGGAGAATCAAATCTGTTAAAATTAAAGCGCGCAAGACGGTGCGTAATGAAGCCCTGATTCGCGCCCTGCGTGAAGATTTCGATCAGATGGTGGAATTTGCCACCGGCATACCCGATGAATTCAAAGCCGCAGTTCACAATATCGACGATCCCAGCGCTTTGACCGATCTAATCGCGGCAAATATCAATGTTGATGCTCATGAACGGCAGCCTGTACTTGAAGCGGTTCACATCCCGGAACGCATCCGTCTTTTACGTAATCTCCTCGCCCGTGAAATCCTGATACTTAAAATCGGCAGCAAACTTCAGACTGAAACTTCCGAGGAGATTGAGAAGAGTCGACGGGAGTACTTTCTTCGCCAGCAACTGAGAATGATCCGTAAAGAGCTGGGCGAGGAGGAGGAGGGACCCGCCGAAGTACGTGAATGGAAGGAGAAGATCACGAAGGCAGGCTTTCCGGAACAGGTAATGAAAGTCGCCGAAAAAGAAGTTGATCGTCTGGAGCATATCAATCCAGCCTCGGCGGAGTACTCTGTCGTCACTACCTATCTCGATTGGCTGGTCTCCCTGCCCTGGAATATCCTCACCGAAGACCATCTGGACTTAAAGGAAGCACAGCGCGTTCTGGATGAGGATCATTACGGTCTTTCCGACATCAAAGATCGGATTTTGGAAGTGCTGGCGGTGAGGAAGTTGAAACCGGATTCCCAGGGACCGATTCTCTGCCTGGTGGGTCCTCCAGGAGTGGGGAAGACCTCGCTGGGAAAGAGCATTGCACGCTCGATGGGACGGAAATTCGTCCGTATTTCACTCGGAGGAATACGTGATGACGCCGAGATTCGTGGGCATCGGAGAACTTATGTTGGTGCTTTGCCGGGACGCATCCTGCAGCAGGTACGTAAAGCCGGCAGCCGTAATCCGGTCTTCATGCTTGATGAAATCGACAAGCTGGCGTCCGATTTTCGCGGCGATCCCGCCTCCGCTTTATTGGAAGTCCTCGATCCGGCTCAGAATAATGCTTTCTCCGATCATTATATCGAAGTCGATTTTGATCTCTCCTCTGTCTTTTTCATCACTACCGCCAATTATATCGAAGCGATTCCACCCCCGCTGCTTGATCGCATGGAGGTGATACGTCTGCCGGGTTATATCGTACGTGAAAAAGTGCAGATCGCGAAAAACTACCTGGCGCCGCGCCAAATTGACGCTAACGGGTTGAAAAATAAGCATATCCGTTTCACCGAGAAGGGATTGGACAACATTGTCACGTTCTATACTCAAGAAGCGGGAGTGCGTGAACTTGAACGCTTGATCGGTACCATCTGCCGAAAAATCGCTCGTAAAATTGCGGAAGGGCAGGAGAACAGCCAGGTCGTAATCAAACATGACAATCTTGTTGACTATCTCGGCCCGGAAAAGATCACCCCGATCTGGATTCATCGCAAACCGATGGTTGGCGTTGTCTCCGGATTGGCGTACACACCTTATGGCGGATCGGTGTTACAGATTGAAACATCGAAGATGGCGGGGAAGGGGGGGATGCGGGTGACGGGACGTCTGGGGGATGTAATGCAGGAATCTGCCCAGATTGCCCTCTCCTGGATACGCGCTCATGCACAACAGCTTGGAATTACCGAGGATTCCTTGGATAAGTACGATCTGCATCTGCATGTTCCGGAAGGGGCGACGCCCAAGGATGGTCCCTCCGCCGGGATTAGTATGTGCAGCAGCTTGGCGTCGTTGTTGAGCGGGAAAAAGGTGCGCGCTGATTTCGCCATGACTGGAGAACTTACCCTCTGCGGGAATGTTCTGCCTATCGGCGGTTTAAGGGAGAAAGTGGTCGCGGCGAATCGAGCGCGCATCACCGATGTCATCATCCCTTGGGATAACCGAAAAGACCTGGAGAAAATTCCCCAGGAAGTACGTGCGCAAATCACTTTCCATCCAATTAAAACCATGGAAGAAGTGTTGGGATTAGTTCTTATCGATGGCTAGTAGCCAGGCTTTCCGAAAATATAGTGATGCCCTGATATTCTCGGACAGCCGGTAGCGTAGGCGTCTCTGCCTGCGGGAGATCGCAAACACGGTGAAATCGCAAGCACGGAGGACTCGCAAGCACGGAGGCTTACGCTACCCCTCTTTGTATTATAAAATTAATGTCGGCATATTTCTATGAAATGATATATTGCTATGAAATGATATAAATCGTAAATGAACATGGAGTGATGATGAGCGAAGCTATACGTATCCTGATTCTTGAAGATGTTGCGGTTGACTTTGAATTACTGGTACGCGAGATAAAACGGGAAGGATTGGATTTTACCGCAAAGCATGCAATTGATGAATCGGCTTTCCTGCAGCTACTGAAAGAGTTCTCTCCGGAAGTAATTCTATCTGATTATACTCTTCCAGGGTATGACGCCATGGAGGCTTTGCGTCTCGTACGCGATGAAGATCCTTTGCTGCCTTTTATCATCGTGACTGGCTCGATCAACGAAGAAACCGCTGTAGATTGTATGAAAAAAGGGGCAACTGATTATATCCTTAAAGACAAACTTACTCGCTTGGTTCCGGCAATCAAAAATGCTATGGAAAGAAGGCGGATGGTTGAAGAGAGAATTAAAATGGAGGAATCGATTAAAGACAGCGAAGATCGTTTTCGCGGATTGTATGACAATATGGGTAACGGCGTTACGATTTACGAAGCCAGAGATGAGGGACAGGATTTTATCATAAAAGATATGAATAAATCTGGAGAAAGAATCAATCAGAAGGACAAGAAATCTATAATTGGAAAATCGATAACCGCCGTTTTTCCCGATGCTTCAGGAATAGAGTTGTATAATGTTCTTCACACTGTTTGGAAGACTGGGGAGCCGGAAGTACTTCCTGAAGTCTATCAAATCGAATCAAATCGTAGTCTCTGGATTACAAATTACATATATAAACTGCCTTCAGGAGAAGTTGTCGCGGTTTACGAAGATATCACCGAACGAAAGATGGCTCAGGATCGAGTGAAATTGCTGCTCGATCAACAGTTGAGAGTGAATAAACTGGCGCTTGAATTGGGGGAAATCGCCAATTTAGAGGAACTATTCTATTCAATCTATTATCAAATCAGTTCGTTGATGGATGTCTCGGCGTTTATCATTTCATTCTACGATAAAGATGAACAACTAATCCGCGCCGGATATGTCATTGTCAATCGAGATGTGTTTGAGGTGGAAAAGCTGCCGCCAATCCCGTTGAAGATCTCCAATGGAGGACAGAGTCGGGTTATTCTCAGCGGTGAACCTCTTTATCTGCCCGATTACTGTGCCGCAATGAAATCCATCAAAAAAGAGTATTCGGTGAACAACTGGGAAGACTTGATCGAAGGAATTCCCGCAAATTCAACTGAAGAAAAACCGACGCAGTCAGCTTTGTTTGTGCCGATGAAGGTGGAAGGGCAGACAATTGGAGTCATGCAGATTCAGAGCAGTAAACTCAATCCCTATAGCCAGGTGGATATTGATCTTCTGATCGCCATGGTCAATGTTTCATCGGTAGCAATTCGAAATGCCCGTCTGATTCACGACCTGCAAATGTCGGAAGCGAATTATCGTAATGTGATCGAACAATCCAAAGATGCAATATATATTCTTTATGAAAATCGATTCGATCTGGTGAATCATTCATTCCTCAATCTCTTCGGTTACAGTTGTACTGAAGTCTGTTCGCCTGAATTTAGTTTCTTAAACTTGGTTGCGCCGTCCAGCAAGGACTTGATCTTGCGACGCAATGAAATGCGTATGAAAGGGGAGCTGCCTCCTGCATGTTATGAGTTTCTCGCTTTGACTAAGAGTGGACAAGAAATAGAAGTAGAAGCCTCGATGACAGAAATATCTTATCGAGGTGGGACGGCGGTGCAGGGGATTATACGTGATATCTCGGAGCGAAAGCGGCTTGAGGAGCAACTACGCCAGTCGCAGAAGATGGAAGGCATCGGCAGGCTGGCGGGAGGAGTAGCGCATGATTTTAACAATATCTTGACCGTGGTTGCCGGCCATGTAGATATGGCGTTGATGTCTCTCGATCCCCGCGATCCCCTGCAAGAAGACATCCAAGCAATTAAAAAAGCGACAGACAAGGCTACCGCTTTGACTCGTCAGCTACTCGCTTTCAGTCGTAGACAAACTTTACAACCGAAAGTCATCGAGTTGAATCGTATCATCACCAATTTGGACAAGATGCTGCGCCGAATCATCGGAGAAGATATCGATATGATTTTCAAGCCTTCAAATAATTTATGGCGCGTCGAAGCTGATCCCGGGCAGTTGGAACAAATTATTATCAATCTGGTTGTCAATGCCAGAGATGCAATGCCAAAGGGGGGCAGTCTCACCATCGAAACCGAAAATGTCCATCTTTCTGAAGAATATACCCGTCAGCGAACAGATGTCAAACCAGGACCTTATGTCTTGATGGCGATCAGTGACACTGGTTGCGGCATGTCGGCGGATGTCCTATCCCACATCTTTGAGCCGTTTTATACAACCAAAGAAACTGGAAAAGGAACTGGACTTGGACTCTCTACGGTCTACGGCATTGTGAAACAGAGCGGTGGGCATGTCGCCTGTTACAGTGAAGAGGGGCATGGAACTTCCTTTAAAATCTATTTGCCCCAGGTTGTCAAAGAGGCGGTTACTCTGATGGAAAAAGATGATTTTATTACCGCTCCCAGTGGGAATGAAACAATTCTGGTGGTGGAGGACGAAGTGGGGGTTCGAAATTTGGCTTGTCGGGTGTTGAAAAAGCAGGGATACAATGTTCTGGAAGCGGAATCCGGGGGTGATGCTTACCTGCTCTGCAAACAATTGCCAAAGCCGATCGATTTGATGATCACTGATGTTGTAATGCCAAGGATGAGCGGCGCCGACCTCGCCAAGCAACTAGGCGAATTTTGGAAAGACCTGTCGGTTCTCTTCATGTCCGGATATACACCAGATGCGATTGTTCATTCCGGTATTCTTGATTCGGACATTCCCTATATACAGAAGCCGTTTCGACCGATTGATCTCGCATGTAAAGTCAGGGAAGTTTTGGATAACACAAAGAAAAAAAGTCGTCCGACACGTATATCTGAGTAGCCTTTAAGGTCGTTTTAATCTTAATCAAGAGCGAATCAATCCACGTAGAATCTTTAAATCTTTCGGATATCCCTCCTGCCCTTGGGGAGTTTCCAGAATTGCCGGCAGATTCGTGAAACGTGTATCGTTGAGTAGTAGAGAAAAAGGTTCCAGACCCATCACCCCATCCCCGATCATTTCGTGACGATCCACCCGGCTGCCGGATTCCTTCTTTGAATCATTGAGATGAATGACCGCCAGCTTCTCCAATCCGATGAGGCGGTCAAATTCCTCCCAAGTCTGGTAGTAAGTTTTTTCCGGCGTCAATTTATACCCCGCCGCGAAGGCATGACAGGTGTCAAAACAGACAGCGAGACGTTGATTCTCTTCGGTCTGATCGATGATCGCGGCGATTTGTTCAAACTTATAACCGAGGTTGCTGCCCTGTCCCGCGGTGATCTCGAGGGTGATCTGCGCTTTATACCCCGGCAGACGTCGATGCACTTCGCTCAACGATTTGGCGATCTCATTGATCCCCCATCTCTCACCGTTTCCCAAATGACTTCCAGGGTGAATAACAGCATGAGTCAATCCCAAAATTTCCGCCCGCTCCAGCTCGTCAGTTAAAGAATCCAACGACCGTGCCAGCTTCTCTTTATCCGGAGCGCACAAGTTGATCAGATATGAGACATGGCTGACCGCCGAAACAATCCCATGTTCATTTATCGCTTGATACCATTTTTTAATCTCTTCCTCTCCCAAAGGTTTCGAGCGCCATTGACGTTGATTTTTCGTGAACAGAGCAATCGCGGTTACACCCAACTCCGCGGCGTATGCAGCAGCATTGAACACCCCTCCTTGGGTCGATACATGTGCCCCTAATCGCATTCAAACTCCTCCATTTTGTCTATCCGGGTAACCTCAATATAAAAGTTGGAGGATAAGGTAGAAAAGTAATTGCGGTGAATTCTGGCTGGATGATCGATGCTCTTGATCTCAACTTTTTGCTTGACTGGAGATTTTAAATTCAGCAATTTAGCGGGTTCGATATGCGCTGCAGGAAAGTAGCAGCCATACATTTTTCGATCTAAATGATTCCACCGAGCGCCATTAGCTCAATCGGTAGAGCAGCGGACTCTTAATCCGTTGGTTCGGGGTTCGAGTCCCTGATGGCGCACTAGAAATAACATAGAGTTACACTTATTTTTTAGCTTATCTTTTCTTATATTTTCATCTATGGTACACTTATGGTGCACCAAGCTGCAATCAACAGATAATCACCGGAACATATTTTCCTTCAGTTTCCTTCAAAGCAATCAGTCTCTAGTCAGAATTCCAGCTTTTCACATATTTTGTATTCATGCTTCATCATGATTATCTTCTACTAACATTTCCAATTTTGTCAACCATTGATCGAAATGCGGACACTTCTCTCTAATTGCTGGAATCCCTATCGCTTCTGATATCGTCTTACCCATAACAACTTTCCTGTATCCAGGTTTCAGTTGTTCAATATGTTTCGATGGTGCTTTTGTTGGATTATCATCGATCTCTTCGGGATTTGCATACTGATCCAGATCTTTAATTGTTGAGTAATCTGATAGCGTCCAAGCCAAGTTGGACTGATTCGATAATAATCAAACATAGTCGAGATGTAGGTATCAGAACGCTGTTTCAGAAATTGACCGATATCACTTTTTGCACGTTCGAATCGTAGATCTCCACCTTTATGACCTGGTTTTCCTATCAGGACTGGATATAAAAGCAATCCACTTGTTGCTATAACCGGGGCTAATACATCTCGAACAAAAGTCCGTTCAGTTTGTCCTTCAACGATCAAATATATTTGAACGTTATTCATGAACGTGACTCCCTGCGATGATATTTTTACGCCAGAGATCACCCAGGGAGTATTCTTCAAGCCAGGAAGAAAATTCTTGCTCGTCCATTCGCTTAAAAGTTGATTCACCATTTTCCCGGTTTACAACAATTATATCTTCTAATGAGAAACAATCGACGAGAGCTGGCGCTTGAGTTGAGACGATTACCTGCATCCTCTGTGATGCCGATTTGATCAGTTCTGCAAGGATTTCAACGGCATAAGGATGTAATCCTAATTCTGGTTCATCGAAGATGATCGTAGAGGGTGGATTTGGTTGTAACAAAGCCGTAACCAAACAGATAAACCGAATCGTACCATCTGAAAAATGGTACGGCTGCATTGGATAATCAGATCCCTTTTGCCTCCAGGATAAATTAACCTTCTGCTTTTCACCGAACGACATTACATCCAGTAAAAAATCATTGAAGAAAGGATTAACTATTCGGATTGACTCCAGAATCTCATTATAAGTTTCTTTATGTTCATTTTTCAAATGAAGCAAATAGGGTGCGATATTCGATGCATTATATCGAAGAACTTTGTTGTCTTGGATGATCTCATAATGACGCATCGGAGCTGATTCGCTGGTATCGTGAAAATGGTACACTTGCCATGACATTATTGCGGAGAAAACAGGTCTGCTGTATTTACTATTTGCATCCTCCTCATTATTAGCCTCTTTTTTAAGGAGCGAGTGACCGTCAGCGCTATCTCCAAGCTCCCACCAACCGAAAGTTCCGTATTTATAGTATCTTGCTTCATCTTTTAAAATAGCATTTTCGGCTGGACCTGACTCTAACTTGAATCGGTAGCCTCTAATACCAAAATGGGTTTCAAACTCCATAACAGAAGTAGTTTTCCTTCCATTAAAGAGAAGATCGCTAATACCACCGCTATTTATTATGTAATCGTTTAATTTACCCTCCATTATCTTTCTAAGCATTCGAAAGAAATCGATTAAGTTGGTCTTCCCGGCACCGTTTCCGCCAATGAGCACGTTCAGATTTTTAAGCTCAAAATCCACTAATTCCCGGATGGATTTGAATCCCTTTATTGTTAATTTATCGAGTTTACTCTACATGGAATATTTCCAGTTTATTATATCTCAACAACGATTATTTATGTTATTGTAAGGTGCATTTATCTTATAAACGCTTAATGGCGTTACAATAAACTTATCCGCCATCCAGACTATACACTCTGGATAATCTCATATTTGTTGTCAATAAATTTCCGGAAGCTATCAGAAATAGTCCACCAATCTAAAACATCCACTCGGAAAGGCAGATCGGATTCTTCAAACGCTTCCTCCAGGCGATTTAGCCGACTTCGTGGTATGATTCCTTTCCCCAATACAGCAAGGTCTAAATCTGAATACGATTTTGTAGTACATTTCACTCGTGAACCGAAAACGCGAACTTCGCATTCCGGAACGTGTTCAGAAAGAATACGTCTAATCGTATTTAGATGTTTGGGTTGCAGGTCAATCATTACGCCTTTCCAACTCCTGAAGAAAACATTTGGCGAAGTGTAAAAAATCTACCGCGGCTTCAAATACCTCTTCGAAAATTACTTCGTTGTAGGTATGTGAAGTCCTATTGCGTGCTTTGTGATAGTCCATCCAGCGATCGACATCGGCAATCAAATGGTTCTCTGCCGCGATACGGAATAATTCTCGACGTGAAACTCCATCGACATAACTCGAACCGAGATTATCTTCAAGCCAGCGTTTCATGAATTTCCAACAAAGTTCATAAGTAAACTCAAAGTTCTGAATAACTCCAGCTTTTAATCCATCTTTGGTCACTTTATCCAGTTTTGTCATCAAATTCGCATCTTGTACTCGACTTAATACACCTTCGAATGAAGTGATCGCATTCTTCAGACTTTCAAGTTCAAGCACTATTATTTATTCCTTCCGTGAATCAGTCAAGTTATTTCAGAAGCACAATCTTCTGTCTTTTCACCAGAGAACCGCTTCTTAAAAATACAAAATAAATCCCTGAACTCAAACCAGGATCGTTGAACTCAACCGTATGTACGCCAGCTTCGATGGTTCCCGCGACAAGCCTGGCAACTTCCTGTCCGACGGTGTTGTATACTGCAAGATAAACCACGCCGGTCTTCGGGAGGTCAAAGCGAATTCGGGTCATGTTGTTGAATGGATTTGGATACGGTGGGTAAAGTGAAAAATCGTTTGGAAATGGTGCAGTTGGTTTTTCCAGTTGAATTTCAGCAAAGCCGCCTCTTCCAAACCGGGGAATATGATCAAAATTTTGCGATATGGAGGAGGCTTCAATAGGAAGTTCCTCATTTCGACTGGATTTTAGCTTCACCTTGATCTCGTGAGCCGGTGTAAATCCCGGAAGATCCAAATAATCACTTCCTTCCCAGGCTATTACCGGCAGCGCTTTTTCACTCTGACCAGTTATCGAAGCCGGTGTGATTAGCCGATCCTCACTGACAAGCGACTCTCCGACCATTATCTTGCCATCATAGAGTTCCAATTTCGCCGGTTCTGAGCTTAAAACCGATTCGGAAAAATAAACAATCACCGCAAAAGGCAAACCTGTCCGTACCACCGTTTCTCCATATTGATCATCGGGATCGCACTCTCTCGGCAGGAAAGAATTTCGCATTGTCCAAAGATCGTATTGGAAGGTAACATCTTCTGTAGTAAACATGCGATATCCCTCACCCGGTCGCAAGGTATAAAGTGTATTTATGGGAATCGAGGGAATCCACAACCTGCCTTGGTCATTGATCACAATACGCAATTCCTCCTCGATGGAGGCTAAAGCTGTCTCCACTGGAACCTCAATACTGAAAGGGTATCCGACCCAATTCCACCGACCTCCGGTGATAGAGTATTCAGTTGTTCGTTCGAGATATGTGCCGTCGACTGTCCATTCTGATTGGGCGTAACAGAATAATGAATAAGCACGCGTGATGGTGATATCGCCGATGGTGTTCAAATTAGGTGGTAAATAGATTCCCCCATCATCCTGATAAACGATCGCCAGGTTGTCAATCCCTCCGAAGAGAATATCAGCTCGCCTCTGTTGAGGAACCAGATAGGTTGAGATCAATTCGAAATAATGTCCTTGGAGGGGTAAGGTCAATATGCCTTGTTGTCCATGATTATAACGCATGGCTCCAATGTCGGCGACAGTACCATCCGGATCGGCGGCTCCTCCGGGATCGCCAGCGTCGATGCAGGGGGAATGCGGAGTCAGGCGATAATTTCGTTCTTCCGCGGCGACAAACATCGGATCCCGCCGGATATTGAAATAAATATCGCAGGGATCGTGGTTAACATTCATGCCTGCCAATACTCCCAACGCGGCACGATATTCTCCCGCTAAATCACTGGGGGAATTATTATAAATATCGCAATAGTTGATAGTCGCCAAGGTCGAGTCTTCAAACAAAATGCCTTCGTTATGATTATTTGCGATAATAGTATTTGTCATCGAGGCAACAGCGTCATAACAGACATGGACACCGCTGCCTCCATCGACAGCGGAATTTTCCGCAATCGTGCAATTGATGATAGTGGGATAGGCGTGACGTATAGTGATTCCCCCGCCGGTCATGCCGCAGGAATTGTCATAAATCAGACAATTCTGAATGAAGACATGGGCATCGAAGCAGTAAATTCCACCGCCCCACCATCCCGCGTCGTTATCATAAATAATGCAATTATTTATTGTAGTTGGGGAGTAATTGGCATAGATTCCCCCACCGTATTCGCTTGAGTTCCCCGTGACAATGCAATCCAGGATTCGGGTGTTGGAAAAGTCGGAACAAAAGATGCCCCCGCCATCGAGATCCGACCAATTGTTTAAAATGTTGCAATTTTCAATTGTGGGTGACGAGTAATCAAAGCAATGAATGGCGCCACCACGTCCTATGTAGCCCTCCGACTGAGTTATAGTGCAATGAGAAATGATCGGATTTGACCGAATGCAGGTGATTCCACTAGAGTTGCTCTGTGTGATCACACAATAACGCAGGGTGCTGACGTTTGTATCTGAACCAAGAAAGTCAATGCCGCCCCAGGAGGCTACTCCTTCTGCCGGATAAAACCGGATGCTGTCATCCGCAGTTCCAATCGCGGTAAGCAGTCCTCGCACCGTAAAGGTGTAATTTCCGACAAAAGAAAAATCCGCCCCTGGTTCAACAACTAATATCTGTCTGATTTCTACGGAGATATCACCTTCCACACTGTATTCAACTCCGGCTAATCTACCTTGCAGAGCGCCGGATAGAGGAATTTGTCCGAAGAGTGGGGAAGTGCGGACGAAATAATGCAGGAGCGTGATCAGGAACATCAGGATCAAGGCTTTCCGTTCCATGAATGCCTCCATCAGATTTTGTTCGCAAGATCATCACGAATCAATCTTGCCCAATTTGTATAGTCCTGTTCTAAAATGTGCTCGCGGGCGCTTTTCATCAATTGAAAGTAGAAATAAAGATTATGTACAGATGCCAATTTCAATCCTAAAATCTCCTTGGCATTAAAGAGATGGTGCAGATAGGCACGGGAATAATTCATGCACAACGGGCATTGACAATTTTCCTCGACCGGAAGTTGATCTGTTGCATATTTCGCATTGCGCAGATTCATTCTCCCCTTCAGTGTGAATAGAGTCGCATTTCTGCCATTTCGAGTCGGTATGACACAATCGAAAAGGTCAATTCCCAAGCTGATGGCATCAAGCAGGTCATGCGGCAGCCCGATGCCCATGCAGTATTTTGCGCTTTCAAGCGGCAGATATTCCAGGGAAATTTCAATCGCTTCCTTGGTTTGTTCTGGTTCCTCGCCCACCGCCAAACCTCCGATGGCATAGAAAGGAGCCTCGAGATTGGCGAGTCGCTCAGCTTCTCTGCGCCGGAGATGCGGAATGAACGATCCCTGTACGATTGGCGGCAAAATTTGCCGATAACCATAGAGCGGCTCGGTCTTCTCGAACTCTTCCATCCCGCGCAGCAGCCAATTCCAGGTGCGCTGAGCCGCTTTATCCGCGGCGTTTTCATCCACCGGGTAACCGACCAAATCATCGAGTGGCATCATGAAATCCGCACCGATCGCTCGCTGGATGTTGACAACCTTCTCTGGGGTAAAAAGATGAAAACTCCCGTCAATATGCGATTGAAACTGTACCCCTTCATCCGTGACTTTCCGTAATCCATTCAATGAAAACACCTGAAATCCGCCGCTGTCAACCAGAATTGGACCATGCCAGTTCATGAAACAGTGAAGTCCTCCAGATTGTTTGAGTATCTCTACGCCCGGGCGCAGATAGAGATGATAGGCGTTTGATAAAATGATTTTTGCCCCAAGCTGCTCCAACTCACGTGATTCCAGGGTCTTTACCGCGCCAAGAGTGCCGACCGGCATGAAGGTGGGAGTTGGGATTTCCCCATGTTCACAGCGCAGCCAACCCGCTCGCGACGCACCGCTGCTCTTTTCGATTTTAAAACAACTCACAACGGATTCTCCAATGCTTCCGCGATCGCTTCTTCCAATGAATGTACCGGAATGATCTCCAGCGAATGCTGCTCCATCTGTTTCCATCCGGCAGCCGGGATGATCGCTCGTTTAAATCCCAGATGCTCCACTTCCGCCAACCTGCGATCAAGACTGGGAACCGATCGCAGTTCTCCGGTCAAGCCAACTTCTCCGATCATCACGGTAGCCGGAGTCAACGGTTTATTCAGAAGGCTGCTGTAAATTGAGGCAGAAGCGGCTAAATCAGCGGCGGAATCGTCCAACCTCAAACCTCCGGTGGCGTTGAGGAAAATATCCTGCCCTGAGAGCGCTAAGCCGACACGTTTTTCTAATACCGCGATCCACATCGCCAAGCGTCTCGGATCAACACCGGTGGCATTTCGCTGCGGTGAGGCGAAAAACGAACGCGTCACCAGAGCCTGAAGTTCTATAAGCAGAGGACGCGATCCGCGCATCACCGCTCCAACTGCAACACCGCTGACTCGACGTGACTGGTCGGAGAGAAACAAACTGGAAGGATCGGCGATGCCCTGCAATCCACGTGAACTCATCTCGAAGACGCCCAATTCACCGGTCGCCCCGAACCGGTTTTTCAAAGCGCGCAAAATACGCACCCCGCCGATCTGATCACCTTCAAAGAGCAGCACCACATCGACAATATGTTCCACCACCCGCGGTCCCGCGATGGCACCCTCCTTGGTGACATGCCCGACCAGCGCCACCAATCCGCCGTTATGTTTCGCCCAATCGGTCCATTGAGAGGTCACTTCCCGCACCTGCGAAACCGTGCCAGGGACAGAATCGAAATCGCTCCGACGGCAAGTCTGAATGCTGTCCACTATCACCAGACGAGGTTTCAGTTTCTCCGCCCAGGATAATGCAATGCTGACATCCGATTCTCCAAGTACCTGTAAATCATTGCTTTTTAATTGCAATCGTTCGCTTCGCAGACGAAGTTGAGCTGGCGATTCTTCCGCGGTGACATAGAGAACTCCCAGTCCCCTGACAGCAAATTCGCTGGCGACCTGTAATAAAAGGGTCGATTTCCCGACTCCCGGATCGCCTCCAAACAAGACACTGGACGCCGGGACAAATCCTCCTCCCAATACACGATCCAGCTCTGGGATTCCGGTGATTGTACGAATGAAATCGTCAAGTTTAACCTCTGCTAATGATAGAGGTTCGCTTGTATAAATTGAAGTAATTCTTGAAGTCCCCGATCTTTTTTTCACCGGAATCGCTTCTTCGATGAATGTGTTCCATTCACCGCAGGATGGACAGCGTCCCAACCAGCGTGGTTGACTGGAGCCGCAGGATTGACAGACATAATGCGTTTTTGCTTGAGCCATGATAAAATGTAGCAGAGTGGAAGGGCGCGAACAAGTTACGATTAAAGTCTGGAAGGTTCCCAGGCATTATTTCCGTGAAGTAATTTATCCGCGGATTAAATACAATAAGTACAATTTGGTTCGCCATCTAGTAGTATATATCAGATATTTTGATGGGATATATCAAAATTCAAGTAAATAATACTTACCCGCTTCAGCGGGCTGATATGTAGCACCCGCC
>CAZCRQ010000028.1:0-15254 GCA_964501095.1 uncultured bacterium
GCACTCTAATAAAATGGTGGTGTCAGCCGTCCTCGGCTGACACTTAGAGTCGTCCCCGGCTGACACTTAGAGTCGTCCTCGGCTGACATTTAAGATCTTTGTTTTCCGTCAGCCGGGGACGGCTGACGGCACTCTAAGCCGGCGCCTGGTTATCAACGGAACGAAGAAGAACTCCCGGTTTGCTGGTTGTTGATTCAAAAACTGGATAATCCTACGGAACCATACAAATATTATATTTCAAACTTATTGGATTCGATCCCGATGGATCGCTTGGTGTGCCTGAGCAAACTGCGCTGGCGTGTTGAGAAGGATAAACAGGGACTCAAAGGGGAAGTGGGTCTGGATCATTATGAAGGACGCAGTTGGCGGGGTTGGCATCATTATGTGACATTGGTGACAATTGCGTATGTTTTTCTTGTCCTTCAGCACCTGAGCGGCGCTTTCCCCCCCCCTGGCGCTGCCGAGGCGGCGCCGAGAAGCACAACGGGCGTTGCTTGATTTTTCCCACTGGTGTTCCCATTGCCAGCATCCGTTCAGGCTGCGAAACACAATGAGAAGAGTGGCTGGATTCACATAACAAAGTAGGGCTAGTGTTTAGCCGTTTTTTGCGGTTTAGTGTACCACCAGTGTACCATGAAAGGAAATTTAAAGGGGGAAAGATTAGGAAATTAAGTAAAACATCTTGTATTTTAAAGAGCCACCTGTCGGATTTGAACCGACGACCTGCGCATTACGAATGCGCTGCTCTACCAGCTGAGCTAAGGTGGCTGAGGCGGCTGAGAGACCTGTAAAAATCCAGATCTTTTCTTTAGGAATCAAGTGATTTCCTTGATCAGGCTCCCGATAGAGAATCAAGTATTTCACTCGAGTGTGATCCAAAATCGTTCAGAGGCAAGGTAATATCCATCCTCACCCTAAAATTGCTTACATTTCCCGAACACAATATTTTCTCTGCGATTCGCAGGAGCCTCAATCTTCATGAAGGATAGGAAAAAATCAGTTGTATATGCTTTCGTATCGGTGATTTTGTTAAGTCTTGCGCTGAGATTTCTCTATCTGAATCTAGCCTCCTCCTTACCAACTTTTCAAAGCCCGGGAATGGACTCCGAGACCTATCGTTCATGGGCAGAAGCTATTATAAAGGGAACTCAACTAAATGAGCCCTATTTTCGCGCTCCCCTCTATCCTTATCTCATTGCGTTGCTAGGTCGTCTTTTTGGGGGAGATACTTTCTATCCAATCCGGATTTTTCAGATCATTTTCAGCGCGTTGTCCGCAGGAATGCTGGTAATTCTGGGAAGACGATGGTTTTCTTTGAAAACTGGCTGGATCGCGGGATTGCTCTGGGCTGTGTATGGACTCTCCATCTATTTCGACAATGAAGGATTGATTGAAAGTCTTTATACCAGCCTATTTATTCTCCTTTTATTCTTTCTCGACAAATATAGACTCGCCCTAAAAATCGGTTTTGCCATCCTCTCTGCAATTGTGCTTGGGATTTTGACCAGCCTGCGATCGAACGCTCTACTCTGGTGGATTGTTTTGCTCTCTGCCATCTGGCGCACTGTAACAGACCAAAATCAGGAGACAATTCAGCATAATAAGAAGGCTTTAATTCCTATATTTGTCACCTTGATTGTAATGGTACTGATTGTTTTACCAATTTTGCTTCACAACCTTCGTACAGGAGGCGGTTTTGTAATCAGCACCCAGGGTGGGATCAATCTCTACTTGGGTAACAATCCAACCGCATCAGGCGCATACGCGGTAGATCCGGATTACGGAAATGATTGGACACGCGAGCAGATCGCCTATCGTGCCGGTCGTCAGAGCGGTAAAATTTTGAGCGATGGAGAAATATCTTCATATTATGCAAATAAAGCATTACAATTCTGGTTGACAAAGCCCTTAAAAGCTATGGCTCTTACAGGTCGAAAAATCTTTCTCCTGATCAACTCGTCAGAAATCAGCAACAATCGGATCTTGCTGCCCTTCTTACATGAGGTTCATCCGTTGTTTGCATATTTGGTTCTGCTATCGTTCCCTATCACGATGCTGCTGGGATTGCCTGGTTTGTTTCGTTTATGGCGAGTTAATCGTTCCTTTCAATGGGCGATTATTTTCACAATAGTACATCTTATTGGCATTCTTCCTTTCTTTGTCACCGCGCGTTATCGATTTCCCGCAATGCCGGTTTTTGTCCTGAGTGCAGCTTCTATTGTCAAATATATGCCTTTATATCTACAAAAATGGCGTAATAACGAACCGAAACTTGCTATCAAAGGAGTGCTTTGGATTCTCTTCGCAATTATTGTGCTTTTCCCTAATCCAATAACTTATAATCCGCATGAGAAGGCAATCTGGCAATTTCATCAGGGGAATGCTTTGCTTAGAATGGAACGATGGGAACAGGCGAAAAGTTATTTTTATGAAGCATTGGCTGAGGATTTAGCATATAAAAACGCACACTTGAACATCGGAGTCTGCTATTTGCACCAAGGGGAGATCGATTCCGCCCGCAGCCATTTTTTAAAGGAACTCGACAATTCTCCCACTCATGCTCCAGCTTTGAATAACTTAGGCGTATTGGCGGAACAGGAACATAATGCGCCACAGGCATTGTTTTACTATGCGGCAGCGTATCGTTCGGATCCGGCGCACACCGATTCGCGTTTGAATCTAGCGCGTCTTCATAATATAATGGGCATTCAAGCAGCCTACGAAGGGAGGAAAAAGGAAGCGCATGAACATTTGAAATCATCTAAAATAATAGCGCCGGAATCCAACGCTTATGCTGTAACTTATGCAATGCTCCTGATGGATGAACAGAATTATGGAGAAGCTCGGGAGATAATCGACAGAGTGTTAAATAGAGCGCCCGCTTATAAACCTGCCCAAAAGGCAAAAGCGCTACTGGAGCGGCTGCTTGAATCCCCTGACTCGACTTCAGTGGTGAAATAGCCATTGTCAGAAATGAATATTCGGATCCTCGAACCAGTTTATCATCGCACGCCAGGCATCAACCACTTCAGGATACACCATAAAATAATAGGAGAAAGTGGTAAATGCAGTCCGGAAACGGAGCTGCGAAAATGTAAGTTGTGAAGTTTCAATACGTTCAAAACGTATTTCGCAGGGTTTCAGGTGGAAACGAGTCAAGGGATTATATTTATAATCGACGATGAGGGAATCCTGTTCCGACCATTCGCGTCCTTCGGGATAGCTGACAAAGATGATATTGTTATTGACAAGAACCGGCTCACCTTCATAATTATTATAACCGGCTAATTGAAGAGTAGCATTGAGCACGCGGGATACGCTATCTGGATAGACATTCTCATGGACTGTCTGGATGTAGCAGCGTGTACGTGTAGGCGGATAGTCGAATTCATATTCCAGTTCTGTGCCTTCCCATAGTATGCCGGTGGAAATAACAGTGCTCGCTTCTGCAACCACTGTAGCTCTATTTCTTATACTATCTTCAGAGGTTACAGAAACATAATACTGTGTTGTTTCCGCGCCGGTCTTCCGGGCGATGATTTCAGCGCCGGTCATGCCATAATTCAGCGAATCGACATAGAACCGGTTAAAAGCATTATAACGGACTTTCGAGATATCATAGTGAATTTCGGGGAAATTAGGCAGAGCCGGTCGAGTGCGTACAAAATCCGCTTTGGCACGGCTGTTCGGTCCGCTGCCGACAATCCAGTTCGGGAGATTATGGTTGCAAATACTACTAATGGAGTCCGCCATCAAGTATTCATCCATCAAGATATAACCATTTGTTCGATTTGCTGGTGTTCCAAGGTTCAACACTCCATCACCCACCAACCGTCCCATATACCAAACACGACCTCCAACTTTCAGATAGTCGATCAGGTTCTTACTCCGCGTCTCGACATAGACCGCATCATAGGTTTCAGCCGGATTCAGCCTGAATTGATCCGTCGCCAGAATGATCATCCTATATCGATTGATCAATGATTTTGATAACCAGGTACTGCGAGTGCCGATTTGACGATTAACCAAGAACCTGATATCAACCGTATCAGCCGTGGCGTTCGCACCATAAACATCATCCAAGAGCCGCTTATAAAACGTTTTCAAGGTGTCCATCGGTGGGATGGGAATTGGGCTGTTCGCTTCCAAATAAAAAAGGACGCGTCGCTCGAAGGATGGTTTGATGACGTTAAATTCAATACGGGCTGGGGCATTGGACGAGGTAAAGCCGTCATCACGCGACCAGACATAGAGGGTGTAAAATCCGGTTTCGAGGTCGGAAAGGACAATACCGAGATCATCACTCCAGGGACGTCTGAAGATGGTATCCCCAGGAGCTTTGACAAGAATAGGTTGAAATTGAAGTGGAATTTTATATAAAGACCTATCATCTGGATCACTCCCCCGCCAGGTGAAAGCAATTCCACCCCAAGTATCTGTTATATCCGTTCCGCTGAAAAGTGTATCCGCAATATAAATGCTATGTCCCATTTCCTCATCTTCCGCTCCGACCAGACCGATTTCAGGAACCCGCGGGGGTTCATTGGTACGGTAGAAAGTGCGATAACGCGGCTTACTGACCGCACCATCGTTATCAAAACATCGAATATAGAAGGTATGCTGCTGAAATTCGCCGGTCTCGGTGAGCAGGTAGATTCTCGCCTGGGTGGTGATTGTATCCGTCCATTCTTCATCGGGGATCTGGTTATAAAACGCAATGGGATTGATAAACGCGGCGGAATCGGTGATATCCGCATAGGAATAATACTCGACAAATCCATCGGGATCATTCCCCCGCCAATAGATATAAGGAGCATAATTGAAGGTATCACCATCCACTGGAACGGTCACGAAATCCACATTCGGTGGGATATTCTTATTCTCATCGCCTTCCAGACTCCCACAACCGGTGTAAAAAATCACCATTAGAGTCATCAGAAACGCTATTCCACTTATTTGCCTTGTTCTGTCTTTAAGTGTCAGCCGAGGACGACTGACACCACCAAGAATTACTACATTTCTTCGCTTCATGATCACACCCACTCATCCACGTATGAGTTCACCGAGCCGCTCGATTTCCGCCGACAACTCGGACTTTCCCTCATCGCTGTTGGGATCTTCAAGGATGAACTGTCCATTCAACTGCTGAACCCAGACATACGATGAATCATATATACCTTCCAGATAAAAGTTTTTGGCAATTGACCAACGTAAATCCAAATGATTGATACTGGAACGATGCTCGAACTGATAATTCGCATTACGATCAAGAACATTTTCATAATGCATGATGGCAGTATCGAAATCTTCACGGGCATCGGCGGTAAAACCCAGTCCTACCATAATATCATAAGTTCCGCCAGGTTTGTCTAAGCCGATAGTCCAGTAATTTTCGGCTAACTGTAATGCCTCGCCCATCATGAAGATTGTCCAACCAGCGCCGGAATATGGATCTGCCGATTCATACCCTTGATTGATCGCCTGGGTAAAATTCTCCAAGGCGCTGGTCCAATTGGTATTCTCGAACTCCCGCCAGCCGTCACGGGTCAATTGGATGGGATCCTTCGCCTCAGGACCGGTTGTTTTTTCTTCTTTACCGCATCCTATTTGAAGAAGGATCAGGGGAACCAATAAAATCGGGATGAACCAACCGATTGTAGAATGGGCGTCTCGCCCATTAATTCCCGAACAATGTATCCTACCTATCCTCCCGGACGACGGAGCGTCCGGGCTACTATTCAATGGGCGGGACGCCCATTCTACCGGGCGATGCAATGGGCGGGACGCCCATTCTACGAGGAATCTTCTCTTTTCGTTTTTCAACATTTCGTTTTTCAACATTTCGTTTTTCAACATTTCGTTTTTCAACTTTTCGTTTTTCAACTTTTCGTTTTTCAACTTTTTGTTTTTCAACTTTTCGTTTTTCAACATTTCGTTTTTCAACATTATCATTATCCTTCCTCCTACCGCAGCAAGACAAGCTTACGGGTCTGGATAATTCCTTCGGTTCCATCAGCGGGATAGGTAGTCAATTGATAGAAATAGAGCCCGCTGGAGATCACGCCGGAGTCATTACTGTTCCAAATCACCTGATGCTGTCCGGCAATGAACCAGCCGTCAGCCAGAGTTGCCACTTCCTGCCCCAGGACATTGAAAACTTTCAACACTGTTCTACCTGACTTGGAGAGGTCAAAGGGTATTGTAGTAATCGGATTGAATGGATTGGGGTAATTCGCACCCAGAATAGAGGCGGAAGGTAAAAGCGTTGATTTGACTTCGCCCGGAGTATAGAACACGGCAAAGGTGCCGGGACCGTCAACCCTGGCGTGAACTGTACTAGTTTGTAAATCAACACTACTCTCCATTTGCCTCCACAGATTATCCCGTTCACACCAGATGGAGAGTCCCAGCTCATCTCCTCTGGGTATCATCATTTTATAATAGGGGAGAATAATTTCACCCTCCACTGACCAATTCTCGTCGGTGGTTTCAACCATCCATCTGGCGCCAACCGGTGCGGAGAGCGGGATTTCCTCTGGAGAAGAGGCTTTTAAATCCGGTTGAGCCAGAAGCATCATCTCCGGATGCGATGAGGGCGGGAGAATCAAATGTGCGCCGTCAGGATCTGTCAAGATGCCACCGGCAGCGGGTTTATAAATCGCCACCGAGACACTGCGGCGGAACTGCACCTCAACATTGTTGACCGTTGTTCCCTCGGCGCGGATCACCAGATAACTCGATTCTTCAATATATAACTGCTTTCGATAGACTCCCGAGCTGATTTCAGCCAGCTCATAATCGGTCGTATCCTGCCAGGATTGTACAAACAGCGTTGGGGCGATCGAAAAACTGTCCGGGATGGTGTTGACGATTACCGTGAGATACCTCGGCGAGGCTAGGTTGGGGAAAAAGATGATTTTCAAAGGCACCCCCCCCCAATAAGCGGCGAAGGGACCGCCGTACAAACCAATATCATTGCGAGCCGGCAAGGTGGAAGGCGGGAAACTGGCGTCCTCATACTGCATGCGCGGATCTCCACCATTCAATAGAGGACTTCCAGGAATCGGGACAAAAGCGTAAAGATCATTTTGGTCAAAGAGTGGATCTTGGTTGAAAACTGTTATATCGTAGCTCAAGTCACTTAAGAGGTCGAGATTGTCAATATCGGAATATCTAGCCACAATCCCTGCTCTCTCTGCCGTTCGAATATGGACACTGGCTGGACTATACCCCCAAACAACACTGTTTCTGAGGATGGGATTGGATCGGGCATAAGAATAAATTGAACTTGCCCCAAGTGTGGCGGAATCACCATAGAGAACGCAGTTCAGAAAAACCGGAGAACTGTTATCGAAGACATAGAGAGCACCTCCGTATCGATTCGCGAGGTTGTTATAAAACGCCGAATTGGTAATCGTAGCGTTGGCGAAATACTGGAAGTACATTCCACCGCCGCTTTGGAGAGCGCGGTTGTTGGCAATCGTATTGCAGTGAAAGTAGGGTTCGCCGCCAAGCAAGGATACTCCCCCGCCATTCGTCTTCGCCAAATTATTTGTAAAAGAACAGCGAATGATACTCGGACGGCTTTGATAGATCCACATACCGCCGCCATCCTTATGGCTCTTGCAATCACTGACCTGGACTTCGTAAAAGCTGGGATTGCAGTTGTAGACTGCAATACCCCCACCATGTGCATGATGCAAAATGCGATAGAAGTGATTGGTTTCCGAATCCGCGGCGACACTATCCGTGCAGGCAAAACGAATATCCGTCCACTGCAACCGAGTTTGAGGATCACAGGCGACAAAACGCAAGCCGCCGAAGTAATAGCTATTTGTCTGGTTCTGGGGCGCAAAACTGATCCTCTGATCCTGAGTTCCCAAGGCTTCCAACCTGCCTTCTATTTGAATCCAGTCTCTTCCTTCAAAGAGTACCTGCACTCCCTTGCGAATGGTCAAGGATTCGCCAGCGGGGATTTTTGTCGCTCCGGCGCAGACATAAACCAGATCGTTGCTGGCGCCCCAAACGTTTGGGATGAATTGGTTCGGTATTTCTCCGGAAAAATAGATCCCCCCGGTTGTCCCTCTCCCTTGCAGATAATAGGCGACCGAATCATCAATTACATGATTGATCAGATCGCTCGTGGTTCGGATCAGGATCGTATCTTGATAGACAATCAATTCGTCTGGATTGAAGGTAATTCCAATTCTGGTACTATCGTTTTGCGCGATCTCTATCCCTTCAGGCGGCAAGTCACAAGTGAAATCAGGATCCGTGATGACGGCATTATCTACCAGGAGGCTGCGGTTACCCTTGTTTTTCAAGGTGACATATAATGTTCTTGATGAATCTGGATTTATATCGACAAAATCATACTTCAAAGTGTCGTCCCGAATTGCATCAAGAACTCCGCCATAAACATAAAGATTGACATGAACATACAAATTTCGATCAAAACTGGTTACTTTAACGCTGTCGATAATATCGCCGGTATCTTTCGGTCTGATGCGGAAAAGGTTCTGCAATCCCTCCGCCGGCTGCTCCACCAGCGGTGGATAATGAATCGTCATTTCCCGAAAATCACCAGGTGGAATCCTGATAAAATCCCTCCTTCGATTGTACCAGGGGCTGTCACGATATAACCAGGGACGATCCACTTCAAAATTACCGGTGAACATCACCATCCACTTGGAATCATTGTCTTGAACGAGCTGCAGTTGCGTATCCCCGATGTTATAGATACGGAACGTACGAGTAGTTCGCTCATCGATGCGCAATGTGTCAAACGAAATTGACAAAGAAGCTACCACAGTATCCGGATCGAAAGAAATAATCGGATTGGTCGGATAGCCTACCAATCTGAACTCGACAATCCCACCATCGGTCTTGACTTTCATGTATGTTGTATCATTGATGAAACTCTCCGGTAAAGGGGCTGGATCGACCTGATACCCAACTTCAAACTCGCCTGTACTATCGGGAGATACCTCGATGGGCATTCTGAAAGACGGCGACACCATGAAGCGGAGTGTATCATTCGGATTAACCTGAGGTTCATCTTCATCTTCACTAATGTATGAGAAATAGACGCTGTCTGGATGAATGGTCAAAGTGTTGTGACCGATATTTTCAATACTTGCCAGTTTAAATGTGTATTCAACAGATGGACGGATGTTATAGAAAGTGATGGGCGAGTTCGCTTCTTGAGCGACCGGCAGGGAAGGAGTCGCCCGTGGAGTTCCACCCCAGGCACCCATATTTATACGACCGCCAGAGGGATGTCCCTCCCAGGCTTCCTGCCGCCAACGATCATCTTGGAAGGCTCCGCCATCGACACCGCGGGAAGATCTTTGCAACCTGTATTCTCTTCGATCGTAGGACGTCGTATCAAAACGAGGATCTTCATTAAAGATATAGTTGTCCACGCTGGTGCTTAACTGGGAAATAATTACAAATCTGAGGAAATCCGCGGGAACATCTTCCCCGGCTTTGCGATAATCATCGTATATATTGTTGGAAATGATCCCATTATGCCAGATAATCGAAGAGCGGATAAAAGGAGAGGTATCGGGTCCATAGAAGATGCCGCTTCCCATATTGACGCCTGTCCCTGCCCTGTTTTGCACCAGGGTCAGACTGTGCAGTTCGATCTGAGTCATATCCATCCAGATGCCGCCACCCTGAAGATTCGATTCATTCCGGGTGATCAGCACATTCCGGACAACAGAGGATGAGAGCCAAAGATAGATTCCTCCGCCCTGGAGTTCCGCTTTACATCTTCGGATGATCGAATTTTCCAGCCTCGGGGAACAGCCATAGATGTAAATACCCCCGCCATAACCGTCATCGTAGTTCGCGGGGTCGGCAGTCATCGCCCTTGCATGAGCGAATTCAACTATGCAATATCGGAGGACCGATCCCGACTGGGAGTTCTCAAAGCGAATTCCCCGCCAGAGAAGCGTATCGTTCTGCAATTCAGAAGAATCCGGGGAGAAGTCATAAGTAAACCTGACCCAGTTGACCGTCTCATTGTCCTCGAGAAGACGTCCCTGTGCGTTCAGAACACCCTTGACATGGAAGGCAAAGGGACCTTGGAATCGAACCTCCACACTGTCTCGAATCACGAGAGATCCACCGACGGGAATCGTGATATCGCCATTTACTAAATATGGAGAATTTTCTCTAATCCATTCTCCCGTCTGTTCACCGCTGATTTGTGCGGAAGCCAATCCTACCATGAACAACAAAAAGGTCAAAGAGTAAAGGCTAAAGGGTAAAGAAAAAACGCTTTTCATTATTCACCTCAACGAAACACATAACCCAAGGTAAAGCGATGAAAACCACCGAGGAATTCGATGGAAGCATAAGTGTAGTCCACCTTCAAACCGATGTTTTTAAAATTCAATCCGCCACCCATACTGAAGCCGCTGAACGAGATCATCCCCTCTTCATTGATCATCGGATATTCGATGAAGGGATCATTCTTCTCTTTGTCATCGTTGTACTCATCCCAGGTATCCCGCTTCCATCCATTGACTTTTTTACCAATACGCAGCATGGCAGATTCCTGGAAGGCATATTCCAATCCGACATGCAATTCCTCATTGTTATCGTTAGGATGAGTGGCTTCGAGCCCCATCGTCAAACGATGCTCCTCCCGTTTCAAGAGATCGGCGGCGGTGGCGAAACGGAAATTCTGTGGAAGTGGGAATGGGGTGCTGATGTGTTTCATATCGGGACCGAAATTGGAGATCATCATGGCGATACGCAGAGATTTCCAACCGGTATTATAAAAAGTGCCTACATCGACCGACCAACCGCGCGCTACTTCATCCGCTAGGTTCTCCTGGATAAATTTGACTGTCCCGCCAACGGAGAATTTATCGGTCAACCGTTGGCTATAACTTACGCCGGCGGCAAAATCCGTCGCATTGAAGGTTTGTCCATTGCCGTAAGGTTTCTCCGGTGTAGTGACTGACATATCATCGGTGTAAAGCGCCATGATCGACGCCCCGGCGACTGCGCCCATCGCCGGAAGGGGAAGCACACCTCCGAGATAATCAAAATTCACTCCCAATCCGGAAGGAAATGCAACATGGGTCAGGATAATCTCCCTGGATTTCAGATTTATCAATCCTCCAGGACTATAATAGAGCGCGGAGGCATCATCGGCTACCGCCAAAAATGCGTCTGCCATCGCCACTGCCCGGGAAGATACGCCGATCTTCAGGAAATTGACTCCGGTGGTGCCAACTTTCACCTGTCCCCAAGTCAAGCTGGGGATGATCACCACCAAAGTCAATCCCAGGATTAACCACTGCTTGCACTTCATATTTGCACTCCGAACATAAGATTTGTCCGATCCCTCTGCGGTTCCGTCAGCCGAGGACGACTGACGCCACTTATGTCAGCCGAGGACGACTGACGCCACTTACTCCGATTAGCGGATAATCACAAATTTGCCAACGTCAATATGTCCTTTATGCTCTTCCGTCAAATCCTCGATACTGAAGAAATAAAGCCCGGAAACCACTTGTTGCTGGTTGCGGCTGTTCAAATCCCAGGGTTCCGCATATTTTGATTTCCACCGCGCAATACGGTTTCCCCGCACGTTATGGTCTACGATCTGCACCAAATCGCCTGAAACCGTGAAAATACGAATCAAACATTTCTCCGGGAGATTATAAAAATAGATTCGACGGTCGGTTTGGGGGAAGAAGTCCGGTGTGCCGTCGTTCATGTTCTCCCAGGAGACAAATGTTGTATCCACATCATAGATGAGTTGGAGGTGACGAGTAGTATAGTCCTGGTCGGCGCGATAGGGATTGGGAACTACGCCGGGTTTTTTATGCGAGGAGCCTGAAGGGGCAAGATAGAGCATACTTGCCGATTTTGCTGTCTCCAACGGTTCCGTGCCGGAGAAGGGATCGCCGAAATCAAACGCGGTAACCGAATAATAGCGTGGGATCATCGGATTGGATCGTCCGACATCATAGATATAAAGTGAATCATTATAAGGATTCAAAATGTCATCAAATCCTGTATTTGGTCCCACCGCCTTCAGGTAGCCGAGGCGATTGTACTGATCCGCCATGGTGTTTGGAAGAGTGTCGGGTCTGGTTGTCGCCACGGGAATAGACATCAAGGAATCACGTCGACTGTAATAGGCATAGTCGATGCGGTCGAATTCCGACAACAGACTGAATTCGTTTTCCAAACCGGTATTAGAGACATAAATCCGATAACCCTCAAAATCCTGGATTCTGCTGAAAGGATCCTGATATGTTTCAACTTCGGAGGGAAATTTTCCCCACTTCAGGAAAACATTGGTTGCACTGCTGCTGTCAGTGACAATGGGAACCTCGGGCGGCGGGGGACCCCGGAAATCCGGCACCCCGTCTCCCTGGTCGAACAATCGGTTATTGTAGGTGTATTCGTATTCGAGCGGACGCGAAGCAAAGTCTTCATTGGGCTGAAAGATGCCGTCAAGCTCCCCAGAGTCACGTCCGGTATAGACCAGTAGCGTATCGCGTCCGAATTGATCGATCCAACTTAGAGTGTCACCGATGGAATCAGAATATATACCATCCAGACCGACATCCTCACCGAACCACCCATCTTTCTTCATATTCTTTTTAGGATTGGGGGTATCTACCATGGGGTTGTCATAGACTTTCGCTGCCCAATCGGAATTGTATTGAAAGTCGGAATAATCGAACAAGGAAGTATCGATATTCGTACCGGACGGCTGCGGGCGGGCACGATCATGGAAATTTTCACCTGCCACATAAGCTATCGTCATGTCGAACTTCTCGCCTGGATTCAGTCGGAATACACGATTTCCAGATTCATCGCGATGATCGAAGATGCCCAAAGGACCCCAGGAAAGTAGATAGCGTGTATCATATCCATCAGCGAGGTCGCCAGCATTTGCGGCATCAGCGACACGCCAGGGTTCCGGTAGTCGTTCTTCTTGACCAGTCAAACGATTGATGAATCTTTGGGGATGGTTTTCTATCCAATCCTGATCATCGACATGAATCTGGTCATAGTCAAATTCACCATTCGACAGGACAAAGTATTTCCGTTCGTCATTTTCCGGAGTTCCCAGCGTATTTGTCCAATTTCCCGGGCTGTGATCGTTAACCCAGGCAGGTCCAAAATCCAACGCTTCATTGCCGTTAGAGATCCACCAATTGAACGAGGTGCGCAACTGAGGATTCGGGGCGCGAATGACACGTGTTCCGGTGACTCCCGGCGCGGAAAACACATTGCCCGAATTTACGTTCCTTGGCCTACCGTCGTTGTCCGCGATATACGCGGCGTTGATGGTCATCACATAAGATTTGTCCGATCCCTCTGGAGTGTAAATATAGGTCTCGATGAAACCACAAATATCATCTTGCGCCCGGTTCTGACCACTTTCGGAAACATGACCGCAATCAGCGTCAACATACAATCCCACATAAAGATTTTTCAGATAATTCGAGGCGATATTTTCGATCTCATAATCGATAATTATAAAGTCTTGGGCATAATTGTACGACCAGGCATAGGATTTTTGTGTAATCTTGATCCCCAGCGGTACATGAGGCCCATCGAGTGGTGTAGTCAGTTCATTCCCTAGCAGATCGACTTTTCCGGTATCGGTATAGACGGCAATAAAATCCTGCTCCGAAACGGCGGAATCACTGTAGACAAAATCTCCCAGGCAATTTGAAACCCCTTTCCGAGTGCTTCTCTCGATGATGCCGTGATTCGGTTCATACCCGGGAAACATTTCACGTCCCCCGCTTGCCAGCCAACCTTCCGTTCCATGAGACACCCGTGCGTACTCATATCCCTCTTCCTGGATTATCGCCCCAATCCATAATGCACCCATAAACAGGTATTCGCAGCCGCTGTTCGCCGGAAATTCACACTGGGGAGCCCATTCACCTGTACAAGGGTCTTCGATAAAATCGCCGCTGTCATTACTATCATTCCCGAAATAACCCCAATTCGTAACGTTGATCCAGATATTGCCGACATCATGAACACGATTCTCAGTCTGGATGACTTCTGCCGACATGCTGCGCAACTCTTTACGGACTGGTCCTTTGACCGGTTCTTCAGAAACATACCCTGATGCAGCGGTTACAACTCCTAGAATCAACATAGTTGTGAATAGGACTCTTAAAAACATGGTAAATCCTGTTGTTTTTGGCTTCAGGCTTCAGGCTTCAGACATCTATAGCCTGAAGCCTGAAGCCTGATCTCTCTAACTCCCTACCAGCTATTAGGACCACCGTAAGCGCCAAGATCATTAGGGGTTCCATCATTGTCATTATAAACGGGATTGGGATCTCCAGCATCGATACAAGGACTGCCGATTTGTAATCTGAAATCTCCCTGACTTACATCCTCGAAGAGCGGAGGGTCAAAAAGCAATGTTTCAGTGTTGAAATTGGTAAAACCACTAAAGACGATGATGGTTGGATCTTCTGTGTAAAAATCGCTGTATGTCAGGAATGGACGCGAGGAGGTAATCGCCTCCAGTCCTATAAGACCATACTCGGCAAATATCGAATTTTTAATCGTCGGGTTACATGAATTACTCAGCCCGATTCCTCGGCTGTGAATGCCATAGACTGTCACATTGACGATTGAAGGATGCGAAAGTTCTTCAACGACAATACCGCTGACGTCATTATTATAAATAAGCGCATTGGATATAACAGGATGACAATTGCGCTCGATTTTCATCCCATAACCACCGATATCATGAATTATGGCTCGGGTTATCGTGGGATGGGAGTTCAACAAGCAGTAAATCCCCATCATCCCAACATTTTCAATCGTAACATCTGTCATCACGGGAGAAGCGCCG
Organism: uncultured bacterium; assembly: GCA_964501095.1. Lineage (GTDB taxonomy): Bacteria > Electryoneota > Electryoneia > Electryoneales > Electryoneaceae > CAZCRQ01. The sequence goes on from CAZCRQ010000028.1 coordinate 14,870, forward strand.
TTATAACAGAAGATGCCGGTATTGTAAGCTTCCCGGATAGTGAGATGAGCAATCGTTGGCGAACATCCCTTCAAGCTTAAAGCGCCACGATAAATGGGATCCGAGATATTATCGACCGAAGCCCATTCCAAAGTTATCCATTCCAGTCTGGAAGAATCGGGAACTGTTTCATCAAGGAAAAGGTTTTTCCAGTCGGTTCGATTGGGCTTCAACCACTCTTCATTTGCATCCCATCTGCCATTCTCATTTTTGTCTTCGTATCTTCCACTGGTAAAACGTATAGGTGCTGATTCAGTGCCGTATGCGATGATTGTGCCTTTAATATGGAAGTCATAACGGTCGGTAAACCGTATCTCGACACCCGGGTCTATCGTCAGAATCGAAC
>CAZCRQ010000028.1:15264-15772 GCA_964501095.1 uncultured bacterium
ACAGAATCTTCATCAACCAGTACGTCACAAACAACAAGATATGGAGAGTATTGCTGGGTCAGATTCAAACGGTTGCCAGCAAGTGAATGCGATAACTCGTTCATCGCCTGGAAATGTGGAAATACACCCACATCCGGAATAGTCCCATCACCATCCGGATTAGACAAGTCCTCGCGATTTCCCTTATCGATGGCTCCGCTGCATGGATGCAGACGATAATCTCCGTCTTCGATATCAATGAACATTGGATCCAGATGAACATCATGCTGCGCCAGATCTTTCAAGTAAGCGGGGAAGTAATCCAGCGATTGATTGAACCAAATGTCGTTATATGCAATAATAGGTGTGGCGCCGACACCGGGGGCACGAATTCCCATATCATCATTTTCCACAATGATATTTGACCTTATATCTGCTGAACCGTAATGACCGAAACGGTTGGGTTCGAGACGTATCCCATTGAACGAGTTCAGTACAATAGTATTGTAAGTGATTTGTGGATTGGAGT
>CAZCRQ010000029.1:0-15259 GCA_964501095.1 uncultured bacterium
TTGGATAAACATGCGTCATTTTCCCGGACGACGGGGCGTCCGGGCTACCTGGCTACCTGGCTGTAACATAGTTATGTAGCCTGGACGTGCCACCGTCCGGGAGATATTTGGATAACCATGCGTCATTTTCCCGGACGACGGCGCGTCCGGGCTACCTGGCTGGTCAGCGGGATGTATTTTTTGCAAGTTCAATATAAAAGCCAGCTTCACACTCAGAAGGTGATACTGTTAAAATAATTTAGACAAGATTGACAAGATTTCCGTTTTCTGGTTGTATACAATCCCTCACCTGAGTGGGGAAAGCGGGATTCTACATCTTTTAATGAGAATGCCTGACTCACTCCCGGTGACTTTTAACTGCCTCATCTTTGTACTCAGTCCGAGCCCTTTCGTCTCGGACTTCTTTATTCTTCCACCCGCCAGGTTCTTGATTGAATCATAGGAGAACACCTACTTTCAAGGTATAACAATCCAATTCAAGTTTCTCGGGAAGCGACTATAACCAACAAGACCATAAACAGTGAGTGAACCAATGGAATCACCGATGAACCGTCTGCATACATTGCGGGTACGACCGACATTGCCCGAAAAGCTGGAAAATCTTCGGGCGATTGCGCACGATCTGCATTGGTGCTGGAACCACGATGCAATTGATTTATTCCGTAGAATCGATCAGGAAGTCTGGAAGAAGTGCGAGCATAATCCGGTGCGCTTGTTAGCGGAAGTTTCTCAGGAACGTTTGGAGGAAGTGGCGCAGGACGATGGTTTTTTAAGCCACTTCGAACGTGTCTGGACACGGTTTGAACAGTATTGCAAGGAGCGCACCTGGTACCAATCGACCTTTGCCGATCACAAGAATTTAAAGATCGCTTATTTTTCCGCTGAATTTGGCATCCATGAGTGTTTGCCGATCTATTCCGGCGGTTTGGGGATTCTTGCCGGCGATCATCTGAAAGCCGCCAGTGACTTGGGAATTCCACTGGTAGGAGTCGGTTTGTCATATCAGCGCGGATATTTCCGACAGTATCTGAATGCCGACGGTTGGCAGCAGGAACGCTATCCGGAAAATGAGATGTTCTTCATGCCGATTTCCCTTGTCCGTGACAAGAATGGCGAACCTTTGGAATGTACGTTGCGAATCGGCTGGCGGGATGTAATTCTGCATATCTGGAAGATCAAATTGGGGCGCATCGATTTGTACTTGTTGGATACAAACGTGATGAACAATGCTCCGGAGGATCGGAAGATCACGGAAAATCTATATGGCGGCAACCAGGACGTGCGCATTCAGCAGGAGATTGTGCTGGGGATCGGCGGGATTATCGCCCTGGAGAAGCTGGGCATCAAGGCGACTGTGTTTCACATGAACGAAGGTCATAGCGCCTTCCTGGCTCTGGAACGCATCCGACGTTTGATGGTGGAGGAACAACTCACGTTCGAAGAAGCGCGGGAAGCGGCGAGAGCATCACAGGTCTTCACGACTCATACGCCGGTGCCCGCTGGAATTGACCGTTTCTCCCTCGATTTGATGGACAAGTATTTCAAGAATTATTGGACTCTGCTCGGTTTAGATCGAACGCAATTTTTTGCCCTAGGAGGAGCCGACCCGAAGAAATCCGACTCCTCGTTCAACATGGCGATTCTCGCCTTGCAACTCTCGGCGTTTACAAATGGCGTCAGCCGGCTTCATGGCGAGGTCAGCCGTGGAATGTGGCAATCTCTCTGGCGCGGATGTTTGAAATCCGAGATACCCATCGGCAGCATCACCAATGGTGTCCATGCTCCTAGCTGGGTTAGTGATGAATTGCGGATGATCCTGGACCGGGAGTTGGGACCGCGCTGGGAAGAGAGTCCCTTCAGCCGTGAACATTGGTCACGCGTACGCAACATCTCCAGCGAGGAACTCTGCCGGATGCGCGATCGCTTGCGGGCGAGATTGGTGATATACTCGCGTCGCCGTTTGCAACAACAATTAAAACAACGCGATGCGTCAGTAGTGGCGTTGGAACGGGCGCGCGACGTGTTGGACATGAACACCCTGACTATCGGATTTGCCCGACGGTTTGCCACTTATAAACGTGCTGCCCTGCTTTTCCGCGACAAACAGCGGTTGGCAAGCATTCTCTCTAATCCGAAGAAACCGGTTCAGTTGATTTTCGCTGGAAAAGCCCATCCCCAGGATGATCCTGGAAAGCAAATCATACGTGAGATTGTTCATTTTGCCCGCGAGGATGAGATGCGCAGCCGTATTGTTTTTCTCGAGGACTATGACATCCATGTCGCCCGTCACCTCGTGCAAGGCTGCGATGTCTGGCTTAATACCCCCCGACGTCCGCATGAAGCTTCCGGCACAAGTGGGATGAAGGCGGCAGTGAACGGGGTGCTAAATTGCAGTACCCTAGATGGCTGGTGGGCGGAGGCGTACAATCCGGAAATCGGATGGGCGATCGGACAGGGCGAAACCTATGACGACCTGGATTATCAGGATCAAATCGAATCGGAAGCCCTTTACGATATTCTCGAAGATGAAATTATACCGCTTTTTTACAAACGGGATCGTTTGAATGTCGCCCGGGAATGGGCGGAAACGATCAAGAAAATGCTTGAAGCCATCTTTCCCGTCTATGTGACGACCAGAATGGTGGATGAGTACACAAAAAAGGCGTATTTACCATGCTATAACCGAATGCAAAGGTTAAGAGAAGACAATTATCAACCCGTGAAGAATTTGACCCAATGGATCGAGAAAATTCAGAAAAATTGGGAAACACTCTCGATACTTAATGTCCATGCCGAGCGGTCGCAGAATTTGCGTGTCGGGGACCAGGTTGCAGTAGAAACCACGCTTAAGCTGGGCAACCTGGTGCCGTCGGACATCAGGGTTGAAGCGGCTCTTGGTCAACTCGCCGGAGATCGAGACATTACCGATATTTCCACTATTCCTCTGAGTTATGAAAGCAACGACGGCGATGGGAATGCCTTATTCAAAGGGCAGATTCCCTGCATTACGACCGGTCATTTTGGGTATGCTATCCGAGTGTTGCCCTTCCATAAGGACTTGTCTCGTTCGCTGGATCTGGGATTGGTAATTTGGGAGCCATAACCGGGGTCTCATTTGGAGTGTGAATGGTAGAAAGAGAACAGGAAGACGCAAATACCCAGCGTCCGGGATTGGCTTGGTTGCAGGTTCCTTCCGGGAAGAAAGACATAAAAGCAGAAATACATCGGGTCGTAAAATCTACTGCGCTATTTCAAGACCTTCCCAAACGCGATTGGACTACCATCCTCGGCATGCTTCACCTGCGAACCTTCAAAGAGAATGAAGTAGTCTTTGAGAGCGGCACGCCGGGATTGGGAATGTATGTGATCCTGGAAGGCGAGGTGAAAATCATTGAGCGCGGGACAGAGGAGGATATTGAACTGGCGCGATTCTCCGACGGCGCCTTTTTAGGGGAACTTTCCTTGATCGACGACTTGAACCGCAGTGCCACCGCCATTGCGGTGAAACCGACCAAATTGGTTGGATTTTTCCGACCACAATTGCAGCAATTGATGCATCAACGTCCCAAGCTGGGTGTAATTCTCCTGGAACGTTTGGCAAAGATAGTTTTTCACCGGTTACGTATAGCAAACATGCAGCTTACAGAGGCGCGAGAAGCGTTGATGCATCAAAAAGGAGATGCCTGATGGCTCTCCCGGCGCCTGTAATTAAACCTACATTTTGGCGATGGATCCTTATCCTGTTTTTCCTCTCTGTTGCCGTCCTCTTTTTCAAGATCTTCCCTTTAATCAATGATCTAATCGTGGTGCTGATCATCTCCCTGGTTCTGACCTACATCATTCGTCCGGGAATGGTGCTCCTGGAAGAGTGGGGCATCCCCAGGGTATATTCAATTTTGGGCATCTTCGCCGTGGTGATCGGTTTTATTGCGGTTACCTTGTGGTTTTTTATCCCCCTACTGATCGACCAACTGGGCAGCATGGTCGAATTCCTGGAAAAGATCAACCTGACAAAGATCGAAGACAAGGTTATTTCCTGGCTAAGTGGTTATTCTCCGAAATTGGCAGCATTGTTCGAAACGAATGGGATTGAGAGTGATGATTTTCTGACGCGTGTCAGCAAAGCCGCTTCGGGATTCCTCCGACAGTCGCTGTCCTTTCTCGCTGGTGCGGCGAATGTGATTACGCTTTCTACAGTCGTGCCGGTAATTACATTTTTCCTGCTGAAAGACGGCGATCGTTTTATTAAAGGACTGATCGAACGAGTGCCGAATCGTTTCTTCGAGATGAGCGTCTCCTTAAGTTACCGCATCGATCAACAGCTCGGCGGCTACATTCGCATTACCTTGTTGGAATCTCTGATCGTGGGGGTGATTTGCTGGATCGCATTCGAAATCGCCGGCATCAAGTTCGCTCTGGTGCTCGGGATGCTCAATGGCCTGCTTAACATGATTCCCTTCTTTGGTCCGTTGATTGCGTATGTTCCAACAGGATTGGTCGTAGTAATCACCTACACTCCCGTTGAATTGGGACTGTTCTGGATGGTGGTCATCCTCATCGGCGCACAGATGATCGACAATGTGCTTTTAAAACCGATTCTGGTTTCCCGTTCGATAAACATTCATCCCGCCGCAGTGTTACTCGTAGTGTTGATTGGGGGCAAGATCGCCGGACCATTGGGAATGTTCATCGCCGTGCCAGCTTATGCGGTGATAAAAGTCATCGTTGTTGATTTCTATACTCATTTGAAAGATTATCGGATTATTTAAAATGGCTGATACTTCTGAATTTCTTCTCTATCAGACAGAAGATGGACAAACCCGCGTTCAGGTGCGGCTGCAGGATGAAACGGTGTGGATGACTCAAGCAGCAATTGCAAAACTCTATCAAAAAACCCCGCAGAATATCACTCTCCATATTAGTAACATCTTTGATGAAGGTGAGCTTTCTCCGGAGTCAACCTGTAAGGAATACTTACAAGTTCAAATTGAAGGCAATCGTCAGATTCAACGTACTATGAAGTATTACAACCTTGAGATGATAATTGCTGTGGGATACCGTGTCCGCTCCCATCGCGGCACACAATTTCGGCAATGGGCGACACAGCGTCTAAAAGAGTATATAGTCAAGGGGTTTACTCTTGATGATGAACGGCTGCGAGAAGGACGTAATCTCGGACAGGATTATTTTAATGAATTGCTCGAGCGAATTCGCGACATCCGTGCTTCTGAACGCCGCTTCTATCAAAAAATCACCGACATCTACGCAACCAGCATCGATTATGATCCAAATCATCAGGAAACGCTCGAGTTTTTTGCCACAGTCCAAAACAAGCTCCACTGGGCAATTCACCGCCATACTGCGGCGGAATTAATCGCCGCCCGAGCTGATTCGACCAAGCCGTACATGGGCTTGACTACCTGGAAAAACGCTCCCCATGGACACATTCGAAAGTCGGATGTCACTATCGCCAAGAATTATCTGAACAAAGATGAAATCAGCGATTTGAATTTGATTGTCAATCAGTATCTGGATTTCGCTGATAAGTACAAAGATAAATTAAAACAGATCGAAACAGAACAATCTGAAGGTGATTTTGATAAATTTGTGGCTAAGACAAAAAGACTAATAGAAAAGAAAGATTTGAATGAAACTTCCAGTAATGACTATGATGATATCTGAATATCCAAACGACCCTATCGTCGATCTCGCCCTTGCTGAGGCTCACGGGTTATCACCGGAAGAATACAAACGAATCTGTGATTTATTAAGACGTCCACCAACCTTCACCGAGCTGGGCATTTTCTCGGTGATGTGGTCGGAGCACGCTAGTTATAAGAATTCCATCCTCCAAATAAAAACCCTGCCAAGGAGCGGCGGGAAGCTACTGGTCAGCGCAGGCGAAGAAAATGCCGGGCTGGTAGATATCGGGGACAGCTTGGCGGTTGCCTTTAAAATCGAGAGCCATAACCATCCCTCGGCGGTGGAGCCATTTCAGGGTGCGGCGACTGGAGTCGGCGGGATTCTACGTGATGTCTTCACCATGGGCGCGCGACCGATTGCCGCCATGAACAGCCTGCACTTCGGTCCGCCAGAAGACATTAGAGTGCGTTTTATCTTCGATGGAGTCGTACGTGGAATCGCCCATTACGGGAACTGTTTCGGTGTGCCGACAGTCGGCGGCGAGACGCTCTTCGAACCCGCCTATAAAGGCAATCCGCTGATCAATGTCATGGCGGTGGGGATTGTAAAACATGAGAATGTGATGCGCGCCGCAGCCTCAGGCGTTGGCAATCCGGTGATCTACGTAGGGGCGAAGACCGGACGCGATGGCATTCACGGCGCAACCTTCGCTTCTGAAGAACTCTCCGAAAAATCCGAAGCACGGAAGAGCAACGTGCAGGTCGGTGATCCATTCATGGAAAAACTGCTGCTCGAAGCGACTTTAGAGTTGTCCAAGACCTCAGCTTTGGTAAGCATCCAAGACATGGGCGCTGCTGGGTTAACCTGCTCCTCCAGTGAAATGGCGGCGCGTACCGGAGTCGGCATCGAACTCGATCTCAACAAGGTGCCGCGTCGTGAAGAAAACATGACTCCCTACGAGATCATGCTTAGCGAATCACAGGAACGTATGCTTTTAGTCGCCAAACGCGGCAGGGAGCAGGAAGTCTATGATATCTTCAAGAAATGGGATCTGGAAGCGATTGAAATCGGCGTGGTTACGGCTGATGGCAGGCTGAAAGTCAAGCAGAAGGGGATTCTGGTGGCGGATATTCCTGCCGCGTCATTGGCGTTGGGCGGAGGCGCGCCGGTCTATACACCCGAACAGAAACGTCCGTCTTATTTGGATAGAGCCAGGAAGCTTCCCGAGTTGAAAGAGCCTGATGATTTCGCGCAAACCACCCTCCAGCTTTTAGCACGTCCGAACATCGCCTCGAAGCGCCATATCTATCGTCAGTACGATTATACCGTTCGCAATAGCACCCGTCTGCCGCCAGGCAGAGGGGATGCCGCGGTGGTTCGTGTTCCGGGAACTCGAAAGGCGCTGGGCATTTCCACTGATTGCAATGGTCGTTTTGTCTATCTCGATCCCTACCGGGGAGCGGCGATGGCAGTGGCGGAAGCGGCAAGGAATGTCTGCTGCGTCGGCGCCAAACCACTCGGCATCACCAACTGCCTGAATTTCGGCAATCCTTATAAACCGGAGGTGTTTTGGACATTCGCCCAGGCGGTCGCTGGAATGGGTGATGCCTGCCGGGCATTGGACACCCCAGTCACCGGCGGAAATGTCTCCTTCTATAACGAGAGTCCCAGCGGCGCTGTCTTCCCGACTCCGGTGATCGGGATGGTCGGACTGGCGGAGGAGATCGAGAAGACTATCGGCATGGCATTCCCACAAACGGGACAAGCGATTTACCTTCTCGGATCATCGGAAGTGAGTTGGGCAGGCAGCGAGTGGCAGGTGATGAAAAATGGGGAGCCGCGTGGTGAATTACTGCCCCTTGATCTTGCATTGGAGAAAAATCTTCAGAGTCTTCTCCTGAATGGAATCGAGCATCGGATGATCCTCGCCGCACATGATCTTTCCGAAGGTGGATTGATTGTGGCAATCTGTGAGATGGCAGTCGCCGATCCACAAAAAATGATGGGCGCATTGATCGAAATGGAGGAGCACTCACCTAGCATCCTCTTCGCGGAAGGTCCCAGCCGGGTAGCAGCGGTTGTGAGCGTGGAAGCTATTGATGAATTCGAGGAATTGGCAGATACATTAAATGTCCCAGTGAAGTGGATCGGCACAACCGGCGGCGCTGGAATCGGATTTCGCGGATTGTTCAAAGTGACGCTGGAGGAGATTTCAGAGGCGTATTATAATGGTTTGACAAATGCGCTGGGGATAAGCCTAAAGCCTAAAGCCTAAAGCCTAATATGGAGAATAATATGAAAGGTGTAGTACTCGCGGGAGGACTTGGTTCGCGCTTGTTCCCCCTGACCAAGGTGACCAACAAGCATCTGCTGCCAGTGGGATTAGAGCCGATGATTCATCACCCGATCAAGAAGTTATTGGGCGCCGGAATCCAGGATATTCTGATCATCACCGGTCCGGAGCACATGGGGCATGTGGTGGGACTATTAGGCAGCGGCAAGGAATTCGATTGCCGTTTCACCTACCGGGTGCAGGATGAAGCGGGCGGAATCGCGCAGGCTCTGGGACTGGCAGAGCAGTTTGTCGGGAATGACCAGCTTGCAGTGATTCTGGGAGATAATATCTTTCAAGACTCGATCAGAGAGATGGCGTCACGTTTCCGCAACCAGGGAACCGGTGCGCGTGTCGTGTTGAAAGAGGTCAGCGATCCTCATCGATTCGGAGTCGCTGAGATTCGTGACAACCTGGTGGTCGGTTTCGAGGAGAAACCCAGTCAGCCGAAAAGCAACCTGGCAGTGATCGGTGTTTATTTTTACGATCAGCGGGTCTTCGAGATCATCAAGACCTTAAAACCCTCCGCCCGCGGGGAGTTGGAGATTACCGATGTCAATAACGCTTATCTGAAGAGAGGTGAATTGTCTTATGAGATTTTGCACGGCTGGTGGACAGATGCCGGTACTTTTGAATCAATAAGCATCGCCGATCGACATTGGCGCGAGACCTGGGGGGAGGATCCCGAGAAAATCCCGCCGGTTTTATGAACCACGGTGGTTCTAATGGGATTTATCCTACAATTCCGTTGGCTTCTCCTCACCGCACTCGGTCTGCGTCTGATGGCAGCGCTGATAATTCACCCGGAGTTGCATAATGATCCAGCCGATTATCACGAACTTGGGGCAAGACTTGCCAATGGCATGGGGTATTGTGTTGTCATCAATCCAACGAGCATAGATTCCGCCTATCATCCTACTGTCTATTGTCCCACTGCTTATCGTCCAGTCGGCTATCCCCTGTTCATCTCGTCTATCTATCGGCTAACAGACACCCATCCGACAGCGGTGCGAATCTGCCAGGCGTTCCTGGCGACATTTTCCGTGCTAATGCTGGGGTGGATGACTTTCTGTCTCTCTTCCATCCGCAATGCTGAGTTCGCTCTCTGGATTGGAACATTTTATCTTCCTGATATACTCTATGTCGCCTCCCTGCAATCCGAAACGGTTTTCATTTTCTTGCAGTGGATTGCTTTTATCAGCGTGTTCCATAGTCTGAAGTGGCTGCCAAAGTCGAAATTGAAACAATACAGCATCTCGACTGTTGGGGGACTTTCCGCCGGGCTGGCGGCGCTAATTAAACCCTATTTTCTTCCTCTGATTCTGGGAATTTTCTTCTATGGCTGGTGGAAACGAAGAAAACAAGGCAATTATCCGACCTGGATCATCATGATTCTCCTGACATTAGCGATCTCCACAAGCTGGGCGGTGAGGAATTTTTATATACTTGGAAAACCGGCTTTGACGACCAATCTTGGCGCTAACCTCTGGGTCGGCAATAATCCTCAAGCTACAGGAAGTTACCAATGGATTGAACCGGATGTTACCCTTCCTGAGACAGAGATTGAAAGCGATGCTTTACTTCGTAACCTGGCGTTTCAGGCAATCCGTGATCATCCATTCCAGATCCTCACAAGAATTCCTTTAAAATGGGCTCACCTCTTTCGCAGCGAAGGGGAATTACTGGTCGAATTGTTTCCAAGTAACTGTGGGAACAGCTTTGCTGAATCTTACCGGAATGTATCATGGTGGATTATCTTGCTGACCTTTGTAAGTATGTCAACGGTGATTATAGCCGGGTGGACAGGCTGGTGGTTCGGATCGAGTGGGGATTTACAGGTGATCCCCGCCGTGATCTTCCTCTTTTATCTTCTCCTCACGGCGGTTTTCTTCGGCGCCTCTCGTTTCCACGCTCCGTTGATTCCTTTCTTTCAACTCGCTTGGGCTTTGTCTATCGGGGTGCCGTTTTTGTTCAAGGAAAGTTTATGGTGGAAGAAAACGGGTTGGGGAATAGGATCGCTCTTTTTCATCAGCGTCTGGGTGCTGGAGGCATTCAGAGTTTTTAGGGGCTAAAACTAGCGCCCGGGTTTGATTTATCCGATCAAATAAAAGCATAATAGCTTGTGATCAGCATTAAACCCGGGCGCTGGGGATGCTACGGTGAGGTCTTGTTATGGCTATCGTTTTACTAATAAATCATCAAACTCCCAGTTCCTTTCGAAGACGCTGCTGTTTTCGTTTCTCTGAAATTTTACGCTCTTTCTCTCGGCGCTCAAGTTTGATCAATCTCTTCGGGTCTAATTGCATTGAAGCCGAGTTGTTTCCTTGGTGATTTTGTTCTCTGCGTTCTCCTTTCCGTCGATCAACTCCATCCCACCTTGAATGTTTCGCTACTTGTTCTTTTCTGCGTTCTCTCTTACGCCGGGATTCTTGACGATGGTCATCCATGCCTCTTCTCCTAATTGATTGTGGAATGAGAAGACCTCACCAGATTGAATTAAACTAAGGTGAATAATTCGATCTTGCAAGTAGATTCAATTGGATTTTCAAACAGCATTTCCCGCTCGACCGACAGCAGATTATTTCATCAGTTCAGGACGGCTGACTACATATTAAAAGGCGACCTTATGATTCTCTCCGATGGTTGCATGTCGATCACTCAGTATCACGTTATTGAACCGTTTCTGGTTCCAGGTAATTTGACGCTTCGAGGAACCCTTCGATTAACAGGGTAGCGTAAGCCTCCGTGCTTGCGAAAGGGGTGAGGGGTAGCGTAAGCCTCCGTGCTTGCGAGTCCTCCTTGCTTGCGAGTCTGCATGATTGCGATCTCTCGCAGGCAGGGACGCCTACGCTACCCGCAGGCAGGGACGCTTACGCTACGCTATAACTTTGAAATAAATGACTATTCATAAACCAAAAACCAAGGAGAGTTAAGATGGCAAAAATCGCTGTTATCCCTGGAGATGGCATCGGGCGGGAAGTGATTCAGGAAGCCTATAAGGTGTTGGAGACAATTCGCGACACCGGCATCGAGTTGGGATGGGATGAGTTCGATTACTGCGCCGAGAAATACCTGCAGACCGGAATCACTTTACCGGAGAAGGAGATTGAGAATTTTCGCGATAACTACGATGCAATCCTGATCGGGGCTTTGGGAGACCCGCGAGTCCCGGATATGAAACATGAAGTGGATATTCTCCTGGGCTGCCGATTCAAGCTGGATTTATTCATCAATTGGCTGCCAGTGCGTCTGCTCCATGAGAAACTCTGCCCGATCAAGAATAAAAGCCCGGAAGATGTCAATTTCGTCGTGTTTCGGGAAAACACGGAAGGTGTTTACACCGGCACCGGCGGTTATCTGAAAAAGGGCACTACCGACGAGGTGGCAATACAAACCTCGATCAATACCTACAAGGGAGTCGAACGGATTATCCGTCACGCCTTCGAGTACGCCCGTGAGCATCACCTGCCGACAATCACCATGTCCAACAAATCCAATACCATGAGATACGAAGGCGATCTCTGGGATCGTGTGTTCAAACAAATTAACGATGAGTACCCGGAAATCCAGGGGAATCATCTATATATCGAGATTCTACTGATGGAAATGGTGAGCAAACCGGAACAGTTCGATGTGATTGTTACCTGCAACATGTTGGGAGACATCGTCACCCACATGGGAGCGCAGCTTATCGGCGGCAAGGGGCTGGCAGGGGTCGCTAATGTCAATCCGGGAAAAGTATCTCTGTTTCAACCAATTTGCGATCCCGCTCCGAAATCAGTCGGCAAGGACATCGCCAATCCCATTGCGGCAATCCTGACTGTTGGAATCATGATGCAGCACCTGGGATACCCGGAATGGGTGACACGGATCGAAAAGGCGGTTGTCCGAGCGTTTCGCGAGAAAAATGTTACCCGTGACATCGGGGGAAACCTGGGGACTCAAGCTACAGGAAGTGTAATATGCCGTTATCTGCGAGATCAGGTTTGAGAGAAGAGGGAAAAAATCTTTGTTAAACTGTATTTATTTGGATATTTTGTACCTGTTTTGTTAGTCGCCCATGCGGAGTCGCCCCCCATGCGGAGTCGCCCCCCATACGGGGTAGACCCATGCGTCCCTGCATGGGGAGAAAAATGCCATTTCGGTGGGCAGGTACCCCACCGCTACCTATAAGGGAGTCAGAATGAACTACAAAAACTTGTTGTATGAAGTTTCGGAGCGGATCGCCACGATAACCATCAACCGTCCGAAGGTGCTGAATGCATTGAATGCGGAGACGATCGAAGAGTTGGACTCGGCGTTTCATGAAGTGGCGAAGAATGACCAGGTTGGAGCGGTTATTTTAACCGGCGTAGGTGACAAATCGTTTGTCGCAGGTGCAGATATCACCGAGCTGGCAAAACAGGGACCGATTGAGGGCAAGGAATTCGCCACTCGCGGGCAGCATGTATTCAACCACATCGCTGCTTTGAAGAAACCGGTGGTGGCGGCGGTGAATGGTTTTGCGCTCGGCGGCGGCTGCGAATTGGCGATGGCTTGCCATTTCCGTTACGCCCACTCCACCGCCAAATTCGGTCAGCCGGAAGTGAATCTTGGGCTCATTCCCGGCTACGGTGGCACGCAACGCCTGCAACGTCTAATTGGACGCGGTCCCGCAATTGAATTGCTCATCTCCGGTGAGATGATCTCCGCCGAACGCGCCTATCAGCTCGGATTGGTCAATGCGGTGTTCGATACCTGGCAGAAGGATGAGAAGGGCGAGTTTGTCCTTAATGAAAAAGGCAAGAAGGTGATGGATCGAGAAGCCTTCCTGGTGGGAGTACGGCAAAGGCTCGGTGTGATCTTGGAGAAGGCGCCGATTGCGGTACGATTCGTTTTGGAAGCTGCTCACCGCGGCGCGGAATGCTCGCTGTCGCAAGCGCAACATGTGGAAGCCGATCTATTTGGGTTAGTCTGCACCACTGCCGATTTCAAAGAGGGCACCGCTGCCTTCATCGAAAAACGAAAACCGAATTTTAAGGAACGCTGAGAACTAATTTGACTACAAAGAATACAAAGAACACGAAGTTATGATCGACCTGCGCAGCGATACCGTAACCCGTCCTTCCCCTGAAATGCGTCAGGCGATGTATGAAGCCGAAGTGGGGGATGATGTTTTTGATGAAGATCCTACGGTTCATCGATTACAGGATGAAACTGCGGCGCTTTTGGGGAAGGAAGCGGCTCTCTATGTCGCTTCCGGCACCATGGCAAATCAGATCGCCATCAAGATCTTGACCAAAGATGGGGATGAAGTTTATTGCGAAGCAGGGTCGCATATTTATAATTATGAAGCGGGCGCGCCATCATTCATTTCACGTGTACAGATGCATCCGATTCAGGGCGTTCGCGGGGTTTTCACACGTCAGCAGGTGGAGGAACGGTTGCGTTCCAGCGATCACCATTTCCCCCCCTCTGCGGTGATTGAAGTGGAAAACACGCACAATCGTAGTGGCGGCAACATCTGGCAACTCGCCGAACTGCAACGTCTGTATGAACTTACACGTGAACGCGGGATGAAACTCCACCTCGACGGTGCACGTCTCTGGAATGCCACTGCAGCGTCCGGAATCGAGGAAAAAACTTGGGCGCAGTATGCCGATACGGTTTCCGTCTGTTTCAGTAAAGGTTTGGGCGCGCCGGTGGGCAGTGCGATTGCCAGCACAAAGGAACTAATCAAAGAAGCTCACCGTATTCGTAAACGATTAGGCGGTGGGATGCGACAAGCCGGGATCATCGCCGCCGGAGCGCTCTACGCCTTACGTCATAACCGTCAACGACTGGTGGAAGATCATCGACGAGCTAAGTTGCTCGCAAGTGGACTTGCCGAAATTCCCGGTTTCGGCATCGACCTTGAACATATCAGCACTAACATCGTAATTCTCGACCTGCGCCCACGGGGTCTGGAGGCGGCTCGTTTCGCCGCAACTTTAAGGGAACATGGCATCCTGGTGACCTTCGCCGGTCTCAGTAAAGTACGATTTGTCACTCACCTCGATCTCGATGACCAGGATATCCAGGAGGCTCTTTCGATCATTCACGAACTTTACCAGTAGGGTGAACTTATGGATTTGAATCGTTCCGACCATCCGTTTGTAGCCGATCTTGAGATTGGAGATCGTTTTGACAGCTATTTCGTCTTACGCACCCTCCAATTTTCGACTACACGTGCGAATAAACCATATTTAGTTTTCGATTTTACCGACCGCACCGGTCACATCAAGGGCAAACTGTGGGAGGATGCCGAGAATGCCTACCATGGGTTAAAGGCGGAACAGGTAGTAAAAGTTCGAGCGACAGTTGAGGAATATCTGGGACGTCACGAGTTGCGGGTGCTACGGATTCGCCCCATTGCCGATGAGGATGTTGGGGATATTTCCCGTTTTCTACCAACTTCTGAACGCGATCCGGCGGAAGATTGGGAGTTGATTCAAAGTGCTGTCGCCGGGATCTCGCATCAGGGTTTGAAGCACCTCCTGGAGTCTTTTCTCGCCGATGATGAGTTTACGCGTGCTTTCGAACTCGTTCCGGCAGGGAAAAAATGGCATCACTGTTACCTCGGCGGATTGCTGGAACACACTGCCTCGATGATCGTGCTGGTCAGCCAACTCTGTGACCATTACCCTATTTTAAATCGCAGCCTCCTGATCGCTGGGGCGTTCCTCCACGATGTCGGTAAAATCCGGGAATTAAATTATACTACCACCATCGACTATACAGCTGAAGGGCGTCTCCTCGGGCATATCGTACTCGGTGTCGACTATGTGATGAAGAAAGTGGAGACCATAAAAGACCTAGATGCTGAAACCCTGCTCCAACTGCGTCACCTGATCCTCAGCCACCAAGGCTCCAGTGAGAATGGCTCCCCGATCCCCCCGATGACACGAGAAGCTTTTGTCCTCTATTACATCGACGAAATCGACAGCAAATTAAATGCGATTGAACGTGAATTGAAGAAAACTGAAGGCGGCGGCGGGGAATTCACTCCCTTTATCCCACTCCTCGAGCGCATGCTTTACAAGGGAAAACAGGTCGTGGATCACGATTCCGGGGCGCAGGAACGAATAGAGGATAAAGGTGAGATCGAACAATGAGGAATAATTATTTCCCTTATTGAAGTGCTGTCAGCCGAGGACGGCTGACAGCACAATTTATCTCCCTCGCAAGCACCGGGGGCAAACCGCAAGCATGGAGGCTTACGCTACCCCGCATGTCGGTAGCGTAGGCGTCCCCGCCTGCGAGGGA
>CAZCRQ010000030.1:0-15205 GCA_964501095.1 uncultured bacterium
GAATAGCATGGAGGTTAACATGAGAAAAGTGAAAAAAATATATATATTGTTTGCTGCATTATGTCTATGTTTTATTTCTTGCGGGAGAAAAACCGCACCAACTGAAAAAATCACTGCTCTCAAAGTACCATCAAATCCCATTCCTCTCGTTAATGCCGTCGATATTCAGCCCGATGTCTTGTTAGCTTGGAGTGCTGCCATTGGCGAGGATGTCACTTTTGATCTTTACTTTAGCGAGGAATCTCCGCCGTCGCTGCTCGAAAGTTCGTTGCCGGACACCACTTTTTTAAAACAGGGATTGAAATTTAATACGACATATTACTGGAAAGTCGTAACGAAAAATGTAAGTGGTTCGGAAAAAACCAGCCCTATCTGGTCGTTTACAACAGAAGAGAGCCTGGAAATCATCGAACAAGCATTCCAGCTCGGTAATACCAATGAATTTATCGAGATGATTTGGGTGAATCCAGGGTCGTACTTGATGGGGGCATCCGCGGCGGATGAAATCGCTGAGCATGATGAAAAACCTCAGCATACTGTCAATATAATAAAAGGCTTTTGGCTTGGTAAATATGAAATCACTTGTCAGCAATGGGCGGCAGTAGTCGGTGAACCTTATGAACGCGACACTCTTGATCTCCCTCAGGGAGGGGTATCGTGGGAGGAAATTCATCTTCGCTTTCTCAGCGATTTGAATCGTAATAAAGATGTTCCCCTCTGGCGTCTGCCCTCGGAAGCGGAGTGGGAGTATGCCGGGCGCGCCGGTTCTCTAACGCATTTTGCCTGGGGTGATAACGACGACTACTCGCAGATGATCAATTACGCCTGGTTTGGCGGCAATGCCGACCATCGTGTGCATGGAGTTGGGGAAAAATACCCCAATGCCTGGGGATTTTATGACATGCAGGGTAACCTCTGGGAATGGTGTGAGGATGACTGGCATGACGGTTACCGTCAGGCGCCGACAACCGGCAGACCCTGGATTGATCAGCCGGATCGTCGACCCGGTCGTTCCCTGAGAGGGGGAAGTGCCTATGAAACCGTGATGGATTGTCGAATCACCAACCGGAGAGCGCTTGGTCCCACTAATGATATGTCCGATCTGGGATTCCGTCTGGTGATGGAAGAATCGAATCCATAAATCTATACTATAAAACGTGCGAATACTCTTATTATCCCGTTACCACGAGGAAGCCGCCAGCAGTCGGGTGAGATTTTATCAATACCTGCCTTACCTGCGTCAGCAGGGAATGAGCATAAAAATCACGCCTTTTTTCTATGACGGATATGTCCCCGATCGTTTTAAATCAAAAATTTATTTGAATAGAACTATTGCCGATTTTGCGAGACGACTGTTTGCGGTTGTAGGCAGCTCACATTTTGATCTTCTCTGGATTCAAGGGGAGCTGTTTCCCAAAGCGCCCGCCATTCTCGAACGTCTGCTCGCATTATTTGGCAAAAATTATGTCGTGGATTATGACGATGCAATTTTCAGTTATTACGAGGACAGCAAAAATCCTCTCTTCTCGCGAATTTTACGTCATAAGATCGATGTTGTCATGCGAAAGGCGAAGCTGGTAATCGCCGGGAACGAATTTTTAGCCCAACGCGCTCGTAATGCTGGAGCAAAATGGGTGGAGATTCTGCCGTCAGTTGTCGATCTTGGTCGGTACCCGCCGCGAAGCATACTTAATCATGATGAAAACACTTTCACCATCGGTTGGATCGGTTCGCCAATCACCGCACAGTTCCTACTTCCATTGACTCCGGTATTTGAGACAATCACGAAAGCGGCTAGCGTAAGTGTCCCCGCCGGCGTACGAATCAAATTGATCGGTTCCGGTGAGATCACTTTTCATAAGGTGATCCCGGAAATAGTCGAATGGAATCCGCAGACCGAAGTTTCTGAGTTGCAATCACTCGATGTCGGGATCATGCCATTACAGGAGGATCATCCCCTGGCGCCTTGGAAATGCGGTTATAAAATAATCCAGTATTTTGCGGCGGGAATTCCGGTTGTCGCCTCGCCGGTAGGTGTAAACACAAAAATCGTATGTAATGGAGAGAACGGTTATCTTGCCGATTCTCCGGAAGAATGGATTGACGCTTTACAGAAGATGCGCGAGGATAGATTACAGACCGCCAAAATGGGTCAAGCTGGGCGAAAACTTGTCGAAAACGAGTATTGTTTACCAATCACTGCACCGAAACTTATATCATTATTTGAAAATTTGGAGGTTATTGATCAGGAACATTAACTACACCAGGAAAAGTCCATCGCTGGCATTTGCGAGCACAAACCGCAAAAGTATGCTGGGAAAAATTAAAATAATGGATCGCATAAACGTCACCACCTGCAGGAGAATCGTAAGCCTGGAAGCTTTCGCTATTTTAAGCAATCGACTCTTTGCTAAGCGCTTCTTTTCTAAGTTTCGCCATCACAGTATGGTGCCGGCTATATAAGAAATAGATCAGTAATCCCACCGCCAGCCAGCCGCCAAGTCGAAGCCAGTTCTCCATTGGCAAGGAAAACATCAATAACAGGTTGAATAAAATACCCAATATCGGAACAAAAGGATAAAAAGGAGTCCTGAAGGAGCTGCGCTCATGGGGATGGGTTTGACGAATGATTAAAACGGCAGCACAGACCATGATAAAAGCTAAAAGCGTCCCGATGTTGACCAATTCCGCCAGTATTCGCAACGGTAGGAATGCCGCTACGACACCGACAAAACATCCGACCAGAATAGTTGACTTCCACGGCGTACGGAAACGGGGATGAACCGCCCCAAAAAATTTTTCCGGCACCATGCCATCGCGCGCCATAGCTAAAAGGATACGTGGCTGACTGAGCATCATCACCAGAAGAACAGAAGTGATCCCCGCAATGGCACCAATTGAGGTGATAAATTGTACAATTGTCAATCCACGTTGTCGAAAAGCATCAGCCACTGGAGCATCAATGTCAATCTTCTGATAAGGCACCATGCCGGTTAGAATGAGCGAGACCGCAATATACAAAACGGTACACAAAATCAGCGAGGTGATAATCCCGATAGGGACATCGCGCTTTGGATTGCGGGCTTCCTCGGCATGGGTAGAAAGTGAATCGAAACCAATATAAGCGAAAAAGATCATTGCCGCACCCGCCAGCATCCCTAAAGGTTCTCCACCCAAACCAGTTTGCCCAAAAACCGTTTTGCCAAAAAAGCTGACTCCGGTATAACCATACGGGGCGAAAGGCTTCCAATTAGCGGGATCGATGAAAAAAGCTCCCACAACGATCACCATCAGCACCACCGCAACCTTGGTGATTACAATCGCACTGTTAACCGTAGCGCTTTCCTTGATGCCTTTGATTAATAACGTCATGATAATCACAGCAATCACCATCGCCGGCAAATCGAAGATGGTGCCAGTAGCATCGATAACACCAGTCTCCGGGAGATAGTCGAATGGCGCACGCGTGAAACTAAAAGGAATTTTTAAGCCGAATATCCCAATAAAATTCTGGAAATAATGCGACCAACCATGAGCGACGGTAGCCGAACTAACAGAGTATTCTAGGACCAAATCCCACCCCATTATCCACGCGAAAAGTTCACCCATGGTGGCATAAGCGTAAGTATAAGCCGAACCAGCGACAGGAGTAAGGGAAGCAAATTCGGCGTAACATAAGGCGGCGAAAGTGCAAGCGGCGCCAGCCACAACAAAAGATAGCACCAGAGCCGGACCGGTTTTATCATGAGCCGCAATGCCGGTTAAGACAAAAATTCCAGTGCCGATAATTGCTCCGACACCCAGACTAGTCAGTGAGATAGGACCTAAGCAGCGACGGAGACGATTTTCCCCTAAAGCTTCAGCGAAAAGCATCTCAAGGGGTTTCTTGGTCAAAAGCGGATGAGGCATGAGCAATCTTGTTCGATTATTTCTGTATTCTTTCGATATTGATTGGCTGCTGACTAAAGGTTTGAACTGAAAGTTAAATCCTTTTAAGAAGCTAAAATAATTCATGAATAGGTGAAAAACGACTCTTGGAGAGCCAAGTAGCCTGGACGTGCCACCGTCCAGGGATGATTGATCGCAAAAACTTCTTCCCGGATGGCGGTGCGTCCGGGCTACCTAACTACCTAACTATATAAATACAAATTCTAAGTTATTTTCCATCCACTCGATGATTTTTTTGCAATTGCTCAAGAATCATACTGGATAAACGAGCGAGTTCACCAACCAGATCGACTAATCCGGTGAGAAGAAAGATGATCATTATCAAGCCGACCAGCATCGCCGCCTGAAACATCCCGGTGAAAGCGAAGTATCCACCCGCCACAAAGCCGAGAGAAACCAAGACGATCAGCAGTGGACCCACTTTTTGGGGAGGATTTACCCACCACCATTTGTTTTTCATTATTTCACGCTAATTTTCTGGTACTTTTAACTTTTGGAAGGATGTCGATTTGAACCTCAGCGAGTCCTTGAACCGCTTCTCTGGTGACTGTAACTTTTTCGACATTCTTCATCGACGGCACTTGGAACATGGGATTCAGCATGACCTGTTCGGCGATGGCACGCAGCGCCCGTGCCCCGGTTTTCCGCTCCTTCGCCATTTTAACAATTTCCCGTAGGGCATCCTCTTCAAAGACAAGTTCGACATTCTCCATCTCGAAGAGACGAATGTATTGTTTTACCAGTGCATTCTTTGGTTTCTTAAGGATGGACAGCAGCGCTTCCTCATCCAGGTCGGAGAGGGCGCCGATGACAGGGAGCCGTCCGATCAGCTCCGGAATCAGACCATATTGTAAAAGATCTTGAGGCTCAACCTGGCAGAGCAGCTCATAAGTAGTGATTTCAGACATTCGATGTACATCCGCCCCGAAACCGAGCGCCATTTTCCCCACTCGACGCTTGACAATTTTATCCAATCCCTCGAAGGCGCCTCCGGCGATGAAAAGGATATTTTTCGTATTGATCGCGATCAGCTTTTGTTCGGGATGTTTTCTCCCGCCTTCCGGGGGGATATTGGCGATTGTCCCTTCCAGCATTTTCAACAGCGCTTGCTGCACGCCCTCACCGGAAACATCACGTGTGATCGAAGCGTTAGCGGATTTTCGTGAAATTTTATCCAATTCATCGATGTAGACAATGCCATTTTCTGCGGAAGCAACATCATAATCGGCTGCCTGGAGAAGACGAACTAAAACATTTTCAACATCTTCTCCAACATACCCGGCTTCGGTCAAGGTGGTAGCATCGGCGATGGCAAAGGGAACCTGAAGCATCTTCGCCAGCGATTGGGCGAGAAATGTCTTTCCCGTACCGGTAGGACCGAGCAAAAGGATGTTTGATTTTTCCAATTCAACATCATTATTCAAACGTATCTGGCTGATGCGTTTATAATGATTATAGACTGCAACTGCAATTTTTCGTTTGGCTAAATCCTGGCTGATGATATATTCGTCGAGATATTCTTTTATTTGTTGTGGAGTGGGAAATTGTTCTATAGATTTTGCTGATTGTTTTGATATATTTTGGCGGATGATCTGGCTAGAGGCGCGTATGCAATAGTCACAGATCATTACTCCGGGACCGCTAATCATTAATTGCACCTGCTCCGGTCCGCGTCCGCAGAAGCTGCATTTCTGCCGATTATTATCGGTATTTTTAGAGGTTGCATTCATGTGTGCCTCGGTTTTCTATGTTGATTTGGAAGAATGTCTGCGATTGGTCGTTTGAATTTTATCAATCAATCCATATTCCTTCGCTTCCTCCGGTGACATGAAATGATCACGATCGCTGTCCCGACGAATGGTTTCAATATCTTTCCCAGTGTGATGCGCCAGGATTTCATTCAAACGTTCACGTTCCTTCAGGATTTCACGCGCATGGATTTCAATGTCGGAAGCGGTACCTCGCATTCCGCCGAATGGCTGGTGAATCATGATTTTGCTGTTGGGAAGGGCGACTCTCTTATCGGTAGAACCTGCTGCTAGGAGGACTGCCGCCATTGACGCCGCCATTCCCAGACAGATGGTCTGAATGTCCGGCTTGATGTACTGCATGGTGTCGTAAATCGCCAAACCATCCGAGATATTGCCGCCCGGTGAATTGATATATATGCTGACATCTCGTTCCGGATCCTCCGCTTCCAAAAATAAAAGTTGCGCAATAACCAGGTTTGCCACTATATAATCGATGGGCGAGCCGATAAAAACAATTCTCTCCTTCAGTAGACGGGAATAGATATCAAAAGCTCGTTCACCCCGCCCGGTCTGCTCGATAACCATCGGCACTAAATTCATTTTGCACCTCATTTTTAATTATTGTCGATGAAGGCATTAAAATCCATCAGACGCTCATCAAATTTAAAACCCTGATGAAGAACGTTCATGACCTTGGCTATCAGGATTTCTTGCTCGAGATCAGTGCGTTTTTCACCGCTCTTGAACATGAGTTTTAGACTATCATAATCCATTTTACCTGTTTCGGCTCTGAGCTTAAGTTCATTTTCCACATCCTCATCGGTAGCCTGGATCTGTTCTTCCTCGATGAGTTTATTTCGGATAAAAAACCAACGTAACTGTTTTTCTGCAACTTCCGTTAAATTTTCGCGCAAAATATCTTCGGAGAAAATCTTATCTGTTACCTTTTTCAGTCTTGATTGCACCATACGTTCAAGTGTTTCGGCTAAGATCGAAGGCGGCAGATCGAATTTATGCAGTTCAACCATTTTATCGATCATACGTTGAGCCAGACGTTGTTTTACGAGAGACTGACAGTAAGAGCGCAATTCCATTTCTATCTCTCGACGGAGTTCACTGAGAGTTATGGGTTTTCCCGCGATCTGTGCGGCGAGATCATCATCAAGTTCCAGCAGCTCGATCTGTTCGATCTCGAGTATCTCTGTTTCCCAAATAAGTTCCTCCCTTCGTTCCTCGCCGTGTTCGTTGAAAAAAACACAATTTGTTCTCACTCGGCGATGTTCATTTTTTTTAGCTCCGATCAATTGTTCATCGGTGTTACTCCCAAGCCTGTCTTTTCCTATTTCAATCTTGATATTGGATCGCTTTTTCCCCACAATCGGGTACCCAGTATGATCGATACCCTGAATGTTGACATAAACATGATCCCCCATCTCCACACCCTGATCCTCCGGTCGTTCGGATATGATGGCATGTAATTCACGTTGGGATTGAAGTTCTTGTTCAATATCCTCCTCGGTAATCGTGACTACATCTTTGATGATTGTAGTATTCCGCCACTCTGCCAGAGTAAACTCAGGCTTCAGTTCGAATACGGTGGTAAAGTGGAGATACTCTTTTTGTTTATACTCCACTTCGCGAATATCCCCGGGGGTAATCGGTTTTAAGTTTGCAGTTTTTAATACCTCCGGGTAGATCCGCTTGATGTAATCTTCGATCAATTCCTCGCGAATCGCTTCCCCATAACGTTTCTTGACCAGATTGAGGGGAACCTTACCGGGACGGAATCCATCCATAACCGCTGTTTTTTGCGCTTTCTGATATGCTTTTTCGAATTCCGGAACCAGTTCCTCTTCCAGAATCTCCACTTTGATTTTCACCACTACGCCATCACGTGTTTGCTCGAGAATCCTCACCTATTCTACCTTTCCCTGTCTGATATCGCTAGAAATCACTATTCACGTAAATAAAATACAATATCGAATCTTCTCATGTTAATAGCCTAAAGTGATGGATGGAGACCAGGTTACCGCTTGAATCGAGTTGCTTCCGCAGCTTTAGTAGAATATACTCAGAGCCGCATATAGGGAGACATCGCTAATGGTTTGGTTGTTTTTTCTGATTTTAGTTATTCTTTTCCTGACTCCACTCTTTATTCCTTTCATCTTGCGGATTCATTTGACGACCGGCAGTAGAATGGTCTGGTCACTTCATTATGGATTTATCCTGATTGCACCGGATGGTTTGTTAAAGCTGAAATATGCATTTATAAAATGGTCGGAAAAAATCAAACATATCCTCTTGCCTCTGAAACGATATAAACCGTTGAAACGACATAAGCCATATCTCAAGGATTTGGATTATGAAGCCGGGACAAGTGATTCAACGATAAAACCGAGAGAAGATCGAACCAAGGCTCCTGAAGCAAGCGAACCCGGCTCTCCACCTCAAGAGGAATTTCCAAGTCCCAATGAAAGCGAAAGCCTTTCTCCCAGGGAACCAAGCGAGCCTTTTCCAGATCAGGATCAGTGGGAAGGCGGCAAGGAGTCCGACGATTCCACTGACCGAGGATTTCATTGGATTTCATGGGTTTGGAAAAAAATCGGTCAAGCTGTCAAGCTCTATCGTCTTTTTCTCTCTTATCGTGAGCGATATGGTTCTCTGGTGAGAAAGACCGTTCGTTTGCTGTTTCAGTTTCTGCGGATGAACTTACGTTCGTTCTCAGTCCCGCGAATGCGTGCGACCTTTGCTGCTGGCGGTGATCCGGCTATGCTGGGGCAAGTGATGGGATGGTATCACGCCTTGGGAGGAGTCATTCATCGTGATTTCAAACAAGTGATCCAGATAAATCCTGATTTTCAGAATCATGATTTTTCCTTGACCGTCGATGCCGCGTTGGAAATCAGGTTCTATATGTATAAATTCGTACTGGCAATTCTGGTGCTACTTTTCCGATTTCCCTACTATGGGTGGTGGAAGGTTTATCGCACACGACGAAAGGAAACAACTCCATGAGTAATATCGCGCAGGAAGTGATAGAAACGATTTTGGAAAAAGCCAGGTTAATCGCCCGCAGTGAAACCCTGTTGGGCGAACCGATCCGGTTCAATAACATCCTGGTTGTTCCGGTGATACAAATTTCGATTGGATTTGGAGCCGGTGGGGGTGAAGCGGGGAAAACCAAAAATAACCAAGATCGACCGGATCATAAGACTGCCCTGGGAGTCGGCGGAGCAGGGGGGATTAAAATGGAACCGACCTGTTTCCTCGTACATGATGGAACTACCGTACGCGTGCTACCCGCAAAACCACCCAGAGGGAAAGGGATTGACGCCTTGATCGAAAAATTACCTGACCTCTTTTCATACGCTATGGATTCCATACGCTCTCGAAAGGAGAGAGATCAGACAAATACACCCGAGACGGAGACCCAGGACCGAGAGCCTGTCCTTTAAAAGCTCATCTCGTCGTGGTGTTCCTCTCATCGTTTATGTGGTGTCAGCCGTCCTCGGCTGACACTTAATCGATTTATGTGGTCGATTTATGTGGTGTCAGCCGAGGACGGCTGACACCACATAAATCGCAATCCCCCTCTCGCAAGCACGGAGGCTTACGCTACCCTGATAAAATGCAAAACTAAACAGATACCGTTAGGAGACAAAATGAATTCGCAAATTCTTGAAGACTTGTTCTCAATGAACAACCATGTATTTGAGATCAACCTGGCTGGAATCACCTCGAAGGAGAGTCTTCAACTTCCAATAACCGGAGGGAATTGCATCAATTGGGTAGTGGGGCATTTAATAGTATCCGCAATGACCTGATTAACCGTTTTAATCCGGCGCGCCGATTTTCAATCAATCACCTTGGGGTATACAAACGAGGCTCCAATGGTCGAAATGTCGCTTCATTAGTTAGCTTCAACGAGTTGCTTGAGTTGTGGGAGAAATCGCAGCAGATTCTACTTGATCTGATACAAGCAACATCATCTGAGAAATTCACCCAATTGGCGCCGTCCAACAAATCAGAAGAGGCGAAGTCCTTACTGCAAACCTGTCTTTTCTATCATTTTCATGAATCCTATCATTTGGGACAACTTGGCTTGCTGCGGCGAATACTTGGTAAAGAGGGTGGGATTCCTTAGGTGCAGATTGCAAGCACGGCGAATCACAAGCACGGAGGAAACGCAAGCACGGAGGAAACGCAAGCACGGAGGCTTACGCTACCCTGCATCCTTCATTCTTCATCTTTCATATCCCACTCCCCACTCCTCTCGCAAGCACGGAGGCTTACGCTACCTCGCATCCTTCATTCTTCATCTTTCACATCTCACCCCCCACTCCTCTCGCAAGCACGGAGGAAACGCAAGCACGGAGGCTTACGCTACCTCGCATCCTTCATTCTTCATCTTTCATATCCCACTCCCCACTCCTCATCCTCCACGCCTCACCCCTCGCCAATCCCTGCTAATAGCTACTTGAGCAACATCATCTTCTGGATCTTGACCTGGTAGTCGTATTTGACTTTCAGGAAGTACACCCCGCTGACCAGTTCACCTCCAACCTCGTTTGTGGTGAAGATGAATCTGTGATAACCCGGTTGATACAGGCTGCTTGTCTGGTAAATCTCTTGCCCGAGAATGTTGAAGATGGCAAAAGTGACCTCACCCGGTAATGGAACCGCAAACGGCACCGTGATCGAGGGATTGAATGGATTCGGATATCCCGCTTCGACGGTAAATTCCGTGGGCAAGCCCTTCTTCTCGAGGGTCACTGAGGTATAAGCTCCTTCCGCAAATTTTGGAGTGGAATCTGCAATCTCCGCTGGAATTGTTGTCCCGTCAGCAGCTTTCACCACAATTGTCATCTCATTTCCGGGATGGAAACCCTCTATTCCCAATTGCTCGGAACCGCACCAAGTAATGACCGGAGTGAAGTCGCGATTTTCGAGCACTACCGCTTACCCACCAAGATCGCTCCAGCAAAAATTTCGATCACTGCCGGCTGCATTGCCTGCACGGATTCATTCAGATATACCAGGACAGGATAAGGCAGCCCGGTGGGAGTCGGAGCATCTTCCACTTCCGGAATAATCCACTTCTCGCTGGAAGAAACAGCATTCATTGTTACCGGTGCGTTGTATATCAGGACAACATTCGCAGTGGTGAGGATCATATAACCCTCGCCCGGGGTCATGTTGCCCATTGTATTGATCAGACCTGGAATCCACAGTTCGCCCTGATCATTCATCACGATATCCAGGTTATCTTCGATGGATTCCAGCGCAACATCCACCGGAATCTCGAAATTGAACGGGTAGCCGATCCAGTTATAAGCTCCAGCGGTGATCGGGTATTCAGTCATCGGATCAAGCGGATCGCCCTGAATGTGAAGCTGCGATGGTTCATTCACCAGCAGGCGATACCCTTCAAGAACACTGGTTTCACCAATGTTGTCGATTAAGCCGGGGATATAGATATGGCCATTATCCTGATAAACGATAACAAGTGATTCCAACCCGCCGAACACCTCTTCCGCATCGTTGCCGAAACGCACGGGATCAAAATACATCGAGATCAACTCAAAGTAGCGCTGGCGTAAGTCGATAAATTGGTGATGCGGGGGACCGCCTTGAACTGTTAGTGTCACCCATACCACTTCAACTTCCGGCTCCCACCAGCCATCTTGAGCTGAGATTTCGATCATCGCTTCATAAGTACCGGCGAAGAGAGAGTCGGGAACAGCATCCACTGTCAATTCCACATCCAATATCTGATCCGGCTCGATCACACCTTCCATTGGCTCCAAGGTCAACCAACCGCCAGGACCTTCGGCATTCTCAGCGCAGTAAGCGATCATGTTGGACATGACCTGCCCAGCCCCCTGGTTATTCTGATAACCATACTCCAGAGTCATGGTACAGATGAGCATGTTGCCGCGACCATAGCTGTATTCAATCAAGGTCGGCTGATTGAAATCGGTCGTCGCAATCACCAGCGCATTATCCGGAACATTGGAGATGTAGTTATGGCTGGCGGAAGTTCCCGTAAACGTCGCCGGGACGCCTTCCATTATCGGATGATCCGGCTCGACAACGATATTCGTGCCAGCGGTCTGATAGACCTCCTGCACCCCGTCCCAGGTCGTCCAGTGATTGCCTGACTGGGTGCAGCCGTGAAATTCCAGCCAACCGCCGGAACGAATCCATTCTTCGAATCGATCGCCATTGGTCTGGAAGAACGTCGTATAAAAGGCGCTGCTTTGAGTACTGGCGATCATAATGACGGTATAATCTTCAAGTTCCACCGTTCCCATCTGACCTGAACCCATCACATCAAAGGGAATCTCCAATTGAGTCAACACTGTTTGATGGGTGTTCCACCACGGCACTTGGTCCTGAAGGACAAGGAAATAAGGATCATCAAGTTCGCCGTAGTAGGGATAGGACGGCGATGATGGGAAGGCGTTTAGATCGTAACTGTAGGCTCCGTTGAAATCGGCGGGATTAAAAATCGCCTCGGTTCGAGGAGTCCTGCGATATTCAGCGATACGCTGGCGAATCTGTTGACGCTGCTGGAAACGGGCGAGATTCTCCTCCTCGAGATAGGTGATATAAGTCGAATATTCGAGGTTAAGTCCGCCGATATTGCCGATAGTAAGGATGTCCGAATCCTGTGCGCCCCATTGAATGTCGAAGACAAAATTATCCGGATCGATGGTGATTTCCGGCGCGATTTCGTGATCGAGCTGCAGATTCAAGATAGTTGTCTCACCTTCCACCACATCCGCCTGTACAATCGGTCCATCATAGTAATCTGCGGCAACGGCGGAAATGTCCCAGGTTCCGGTTCCCAGGCTCATGTGATATTGCCCCTGGTCGTTGGTGAAAACGGAACGATGATAGACACCGTCCTCCCAGGCAATCACTTCCGCTCCAACAATGGGAGCCCCAGTATCGCTGTCGGTAACAGCGCCCTCAAGGACACCGGGACTGCCGACAAGCAAGGTAACCCAAACGTTAGTGATTTCATTTTCTGGATCATTGGATTCGATTTCAATGAGAGCCTCGTATATACCTTCCAGCAATTCACCCTCAGCGGCATCTACGGTTACCTCCAGATCAACTGAGTGATCCGGGGCGACCGAACCCTCATTGGGTTCTACCGTGAGCCAGCCTCTTCCAGAGAATTCAAGCATGTTGGCAATGATCTGACGCAGAAGGTTATAATCTGTCTGGTTGCCCCAATAACCATCTGCCACCGAGTTGGTGAAAGCCAAATAAGTACCGTCGCCCATCTCCTTATAAAGCAGGCAGGGCCAATTATCACCATTCTGTGCAGCGACTTCCATCTCCGGATCATTGTAACGGACACAATAGAATGATGCTGCGTCGTTGACAAAGTTGTAAGTTTCAGGTAAGTCGACCGACAGATCATGATTCGGATCAACAATCTGGAATTGCGGTCTTCCATTGACAGTGATCCATCCAGTCTGACCGGTGTGGCTGATGTACTCTAAAATCGCCTGGTAAGCGGACGCCCAATTGGTGCCGCCCAAGTAAATGGATGTTCCGCCATTCACCGCGAAATTGAAGAATGCCCGAAAGTCATCCACCGTTGGCGTGCCGCCATCCATCGCAATAATCACCGTGCCGTAATCCGTCATATCGACAGCGCCAAAGTTCTGCGTGGGGATATGGGTATACTCGACTTCCAACTCATTAAAGGCGCGAAGGACGGAGTTGTTGATGCTCGTTGTAGAGAGGATGAGATAGGGACCTTCATCCAATTCAACCTGCGGTATATAACCAGGCTCAAAAGTAACACCCGGAGTAGTGGTGCCGCTCAACAGAGCTGGATCCAACAGTTGTACGTTTCTAAGGTTGGCTTCACGACGAGCGAGAATAGCGGTAGGATTTTTAAATCCCAATAGTTCCTCTTCGAGATAGGTGATACGAATGTCAAAGAGTAGATCTGCGCCGCAAGCT
The DNA here is from genome assembly GCA_964501095.1 of uncultured bacterium. Lineage (GTDB taxonomy): Bacteria > Electryoneota > Electryoneia > Electryoneales > Electryoneaceae > CAZCRQ01. Next base: position 13,686 of record CAZCRQ010000030.1, read on the forward strand.
GCGAGGTTACTGATCGTTAAAATGTCGGAATCCTGTCCGTTCCAGGGAACCTGGAAGGTAAATTGCTCGGGATCGACCGAAATGGTCGGCAACTGCAGCAACTCGAAATTATACTCATTTTCACCATCTTCGATCAGGACATTTGTTTGCCGGAAGGGAGCGTAACCCTCTACATTCATCGTAACGGTATAGGTTCGAGGATACAGCGCGGCAATCTCATAGAAGCCTTCCTCATCTGTTGTGGCATGATAACCTCCGAAATTCACGTCGACTTCGGCAAGAGGCTCTTCCGTGCACCCGTCGATGACAATTCCGCTGACACTGGCGTTTTCTTCGCCCAAAGTGAAAAGGATCGCCAGCTCATCAGACGGGTAGGCAGCGGGTGTAGTGTTGAGAGAGACCTGTAATCCATCATTACCGGCTGCATTCTCGATTCCGATCGTTTCGCTGTTATTGCTTGCCGCCACAATCTGGTACTGCATCAAGATATTTCCATTGTTATAGAGAATGACCTCAAGAGTAACTGCGGGACCTCCCCCTAACAATGCCACGTTGTTGAATGAGCACACCCAATTGCCATCCTCATCCTCGCCGTACCAGATCTGACCGCCTCCGGGTGGATAGACATCATCCCAGAAGAAATAAATCGCATTATTCGGTGCAGCAGCGTTGGGAATCGCGGTATTGCTATAAGTTGTATTCCCTCCGCCGAACATCAGGTAACCGTTTGAACAGATATAAACTTGGTTATAGATGTTACCATAGTGGGGGAAGTTAAAAGGCAGATCGAAGGGACCACGAAAATCATCATCTCCCATACCAACAATCTGTGTACCATTTCCGGTGATGTCGATCCAGTTGTAAGTGGGACCATTCGGCTCGTCGCTGTCATAAAACATATAACCAAAATTGTCTGGACCGCCGCTTAAGTCCAGTTCATCTGCCGGATCCTGTAAAATCCCTTCATTTTTAAGCAGCTTCTCTTGACGCGAAGTCAGGGTCATCCCTTGTTCCCATGCCTGTTTCGCTTCCGCGACCAGACGATAATAGGTCTCTTTCTCAGCCAGATCAGTCAAGGGTTTTAAAGCATAACTTACTGTTGAGCAGAGAATCAGCAGGCATATCATCGCCAAAATCCAGATATTTCTTCTCATGCTGCACTCCTTCTTTACTTTGGTTGGTTTCTAACTATTTTTAGGAAGAATAATCAGGTAAAGCCCGAATCTGGGATATGTCACTATGCAAAATATACTGACTGGATGATCCAAAGTCTAGTAGTCCATGTGAGATGTTTTAATGGGATATATCCCAGTTCAGTCAAGTTATATTTGCCCGCTTTAGCGGGCTGCTCTGTAGCACCCGCCTTCAGGCGGGGTGGTAGGGGTAAGCCATAGTAAAAGCACGCTTTAGCGTGGCTTCCCGGATGCTTTAGCGCCATCACAAGCCAAGCTGAAGCACATATCATGCACGCTAAAGCTCTTCCCAAGCACGCTGAAGCGTGCTGGGCAAATTGTATCGTT
>CAZCRQ010000031.1:0-2827 GCA_964501095.1 uncultured bacterium
TGTAAACATGCATATACATAATCGATTTGTAATATTCACATTATTATTTTTATTAGTGCATTCAGGCGGCTTCCCATTCCTCTGTTCATCATCCGCCCAGGACTTCAGTGAACCGCCAGTTCCGGTGGAAGTCTTGTTCTCCGCTTCCGGGGCACCGGCAGGCGGGGAAATCACTTTCGCCGCCATTTTTAAAATCCCGCCGTATTATCATCTCTCCGACATCTCTTCTGGACTCTGGTATATTGAAGCCACTTTTCCCGAAGGTGTAGCAGTTGTCGATACCATCTATCCTGAGGGCATCCAGTACAAGGGGGAGACAATCTACCGTGGAGACTCGCCGATCCTCATGCCGTTAAAGATCGCCTCGGATGCAGTTCCTGGGATGTACACGGTGTCCTATAATTATTCCTACCAGATCTGTCGCGAACAGGAGCCGGAGGTCTGCTTCCTTCCCCAGGGTGGTTCCGGAGAAGTGACATTGGTGATTTTACCGGAGGGCAGCACGGCAATACCCTCAGGCTATCCGCTGTTTCAATCTGGTGAGTTGCGAGATAATCCCCAACAGTCAGCACCGGTCAACACAGAGAATAAACTTGAGGACAAACTGACGCGGGCGCTGGAGGGTAAGAGTTTTGCCGCATTTTTATTGGTCTTCCTCGCTGGAATCCTGGTCAGTTTCACGCCTTGTGTCTACCCGATGATCCCGATCATTATCGGATTTGTCAGTGGAGGGGCGGGCGGCAGCCGAAGCAAAGGTTTTTTCCTCTCAATTTTCTTCGTTATCGGTTTGGCGATCATGTATGCGGTACTTGGGGTGATTGCCGGGGCGACTGGGGCGTTGTTCGGCGCGTTTATGCAGAATCCTGTTGTGCTCTGGGTGATTGTGATTATCTTTGCGGCGTTGGGAGTGTCGATGCTGGGTGCATTTGACATTACCCTCCCCGCATCGGTGCAGGGCAAATTGATGACAGGACAACGTCAAGGTTTTATCGGCGCTGTAATCATGGGCGCAGTCACCGGCATTGTCGCTTCACCCTGCGCCGGACCGCCGCTCCTGGTACTCCTTGGCTGGATCGGAAACACCGGCAATCTTGTGCTGGGCTTTTTCCTAATGGTGGTTTTCGCCCTTGGGATCGGAGTTCTTTTCATTGTCATCGGCACTTTTGCCGGGGCGATGACCGCGTTGCCTCAAGCGGGCGTCTGGATGGTCAACATAAAAAAAGGATTGGGGGTGCTGATCTTTGTAGTCACGATCTATTATCTCGGCTTGTTAATCCCCAAGGCGATCCATCAGATAATTATCGGCGGATTTCTACTCTTTCTCGGGTTGTTCCTGGGTGCTTTCGCCAATTGGGATAGTTTGACCACCGGACGTAAATACGGCAAGGGATTGGGCATTCTGCTCGTTCTCTCCGGGATGTTCTATTTTCTGATCGGGTTGGCGACGGTTCAGGGAATCGATTTTTCCAGCCGCACGAGCCCCGGAAAATCAGTAACCGAGGCGGTCTTGGAGGAAAAAGGCATTCCTTGGCGTGTGAATCAATATGACTCCATGATCGCCGAATCCCAGACCTCCGGCAAGCCGATTCTGATCGATTTCTATGCGGACTGGTGCGGCGTATGTGTCGAACTGGATCACAAGGTATGGAATGAGGCTACTGTGATCTCCACCGCGGAACACTATCTCCCCCTGAAATTGGATTTCACCCATTCAAATCCTGAACTTGAAAACTTACGTAAAAGGTATAATGTCGCGGGATTGCCGACGGTATTGATCATAACTTCAAATGGTGAGGAACGGTCAAGGTTCTCATCATTTAAAAATGCGGAAGAAGTGGTGAAGTGGTTAAATACATATAAAAGTGAGTGAAAAATATGATTCCAGTAGATGAAACCGGTTTTGAGCAGGAAGTCTTGAAAGCTGAGGTATTGGTGGTTTTGGATTTTGGTGCGACCTGGTGCAGACCGTGTAAGAAGCTCGATCCGATTATGGAGGAGCTGGCGCAACAATATGAGGGGAAGGCGAAGATACGCAAAGTGGATGTGGGTGTCGCTCGTGGTATTGCGGAGAAATACCGAGTCCTCTCTGTGCCGCAGATTCTCTTCTTTAAAAACGGCAATGTGGTTGAGCATTTCATCGGGCTGGTATCCAAAGCAAAGCTGGTGGAATCGTTTGAAAAACACCTGTGAAGGGGAAAGGAGAAAGGGAACAGGGAAAAGAGATTGAAAGGTAAAGGGCAAAAAACAAAAGGTTTCTCCCTGTTTCATGTGGGTTAATTAAATAAATAACTTCAGATAATTTTACCACCAAGTCACGAAGTCACAAAACCGCGAAACCGTGAAGACATTAAGATACGAAGCCGCGAAGTTATAATGACACACAAGCCACCGGTCTCCCCGATTTCTCATCGTGAATAAACTCCAAACTGAATCATTAGTCCAATGCGATGAAAGAGGGGAGATCCCCTGGGAACTAAAAATGAAATCACTGCGTATGCTCTGATGTATTACTGAATACTGTGATTCATCACGATTTTGAGTCGTCGGATTCTTTCCGGATGAAACACGGTGAATAATCGAATTCCCTTATTTCTTGAAACAGACAACGTTATGAACAACAAAGGAGAAAATGATGAAAATCAAAACGGTATTGATCCTAGCAGTAATGGCACTGTTCACAATCGCGATTTGCTCCATCGGACAAGATGTCCCCAAGCAAACAGCACCCAGTACGAGTGAAGAACAGGTTGCCCCCGAATCTGACATGCCATACATGTGTTCCATGCAAGACATGGGGATGGGAGCTGGTGGATGTTGTGGAATGGGT
>CAZCRQ010000031.1:2927-10215 GCA_964501095.1 uncultured bacterium
CATGTGTTCCATGCAAGACATGGGGATGGGAGCTGGTGGATGTTGTGGAATGGGTACTTGCATGAATCCCATGCAAGATATGGGGATGGGAGCTGGTGGATGTTGCGGAATGGGTCCTTGTAGGGGATATGGACAAGGTCCGGTGGCGCCTCCCGGATGTGGTTGTTGTATGGGACCGGGCATGGGACCGGGCATGGGCTGTGGCATGGGACCGAGCATGGGTTATAGCATGAGATGCGGTTGCCAGCCCTGGATGATGAGAGATGACTGGAAGGATGAGCAGGAGCAGCCGCCCTTGAAAGAACTTGACCTTAGCGACGATCAAGTCAATAAACTGATCGACCTGCACGCCGAATTGCAGAAGAAACAGATCGCTCTGCACCGGAAGATTGATGCCGACCAGGAAAAAATTGGCGACCTCTATGATGCTGAAAAGCTCGATGAAACCCAATTGAAGAAACTGGTCAAAGAAAAGGCGGAGCTGCAAGCGGAACTCCAGATCAATCATCGCAATTCAGTAGATAAAGCTTTAGCGGTGCTAACGGCTGAACAAAAGGAAAAGCTTGGTGATTGTCCTATCCCCTTTTTCGGTCCCCAAGGCGACAAATTTCCCGGTCCTGGGGGAAAAGGACTGAAAGGGTGTCAGCATCGGCATCGGGGAAGATAGATCCTGCTTTCACCATAAAAACTGTTATATCCAATGTTGCGGTTAAAAGTCTTTATTTAAAAATCTGAGTAGCGGTGTGTGTCCCTGCCTAACGACTTTTAACCGCATCATTTTACCTTTGGCTTAATTGACTCCGATCAAAAACCATGCTAAACTAAGTTATTCCATGCCAAGAGGATAAATGGGAGGATAAAGTCATGAGCAGTAGATTGTTTAAGTTGGATTTTAAGCTGCTTGCAATGGTTTTGATTTTTATCGCCACTGGAGTCACGACAGCAAATAGTGAAGAAACGTTGCAGTCAACTGGAGAAGCGGCACAGATCATCTATGTCCATGAAGGGACGCAACTCGCCGCGCAGCGTCCGAAAGGCGTAGGAGTGCGTGAGCCTATTATCACGCCGCGTCCCTTGTCTATTCGAGAGTTGGATGAATGGGTGCTGCTGGAATCCCTCACCAACTCTTTGAGCATCGCCCCAGGGGACTATTATTCTATCCGCTTCGACCTGGGGAATGCCGAGCTTACAGAACACGTGACGGAATATGAGTTCTCAGAACTCACCTGGGAAGCCTTGAACCGTGTCCCGCGTTGGATGCGCCAAGATCTGATCGACAACATGGTTCTTTTCGGTGATTGGGTTTTTCTCCAGGACATCTTCGCCCAGATTCTCCTCGACATCGACGATCCGATTGTCGATGAAGTCGCTTTCAGCATGGCGCATCTATCTCCATTGACCCTGACCAGCGGATACATGGGGCTCGACTTTCAACTCCTGGTAGAAAATGCGGAGGATGTCTATGAAGCCGATGAAGCGCTGGATTATGTCCAGATCAATGATTATGGCGTCGCAGGGGATGACGATTATTGGTCGACAGCCGAATATCTCATCAAGACCGCGATAGGCGATACGATCGAGCTTGAAATCGACCGGGACATCTATTATTGGTTTGTCATGCATCCGCGCCTCTCGGATGAGATCCCGAACTATATCGATCCGACCACCGGTAATTACTGGACTCCGCCACAAGGGGTTTTCTGGCGCGATTTCCTCCTCAATCATCCCGAGGAGGGGTATACTTCGCTGCTGGAGATGCTCGGGGACTGCGGGGTGATGTACGGCAACCTGTTCAACAATGGCACTCCCGCCAACGGTGCGGTGGGAATAGTCACTCAATGGGTGCGTCATTGCATGACCTTCGGCGCTGGACATGAACGTCCGATTCAACCAGTGCGTATTTACCACTTGCATTGTGGCAACTGTGGTGAGTTTCAAGATATCACCGCCGCCGCCGCACGCGCCGCCCTCATCCCCACCCTCAATACCAGTTCCTACACCGAGGATCATGTCTGGAATGAATTCTGGGACGGGTACCGTTGGGTCACTTGGGAGCCGGTGAACAACTATGTCGGCGATTCGCTGGCATATCAGGGCTGGGGCAAAAGATTCCCTGCCTTGTTCGATTGGCGCGGAGACGGCTGGATCTGGACGGTCACCCACCGTTATCATTCCAACACCACCACCCTCGAGGTGCAGATTCTCGATGCGGAAGACAACCCGGTCGACGGCGCCAAGGTGAAGATGCTGAGCGACCGTCTCTATGGCGGCTTGGGAATCGCCACCTGCGGCTTCACTGATTCCGATGGCAGGGTGTCGTTCTCCATCGGTGGATCGCGTGATATTTACCTCAATATCTCCAGCCCGCTTGGAACCGATCCGGAAAACCCCAACGCCGGCATTCTAGTCATCGAGGACAGTGATCCCGATGTCGAATACGAATGGGTCTATCATTACGAAGAGGCGATGGAAATCAATCATCCTGCGCCCGCTGTTGATCCACCAGATCCGCTCAATCAGTATTCGCTACGCCTGGAATATACGGTCGAGCCGGAGGTGACTTACGGGATTGTCTTCACCCTGATGGATTTCCTCGCCGAGGTCGGGACAGGTCAATTCGAGAGTTTCATCTGTGACGAGGAAAATTATGAGCTGTTCCAGGCGGATGAACCATTTGACGCCTTCCAGATGGATGTATTGACTGGAAGTGACATCCGAGATTTTGTCTTTCCTGATGACCAGGTCTGGTATCTTGTCTTGAATAATAAAAACAACCTCGTCAACTATCAGCGGATGCAGCTCTCCGCCAGTTTGCGGGAATGGACAGAGAATGCGCTCACTATCCCGCTTCAGGGACGCTATTTCGAGCTGGTCTCGACCTTTCTGGTTCCGGAAGATTTGAACGCCGGTAGTGTCTTCGGCGCGATTCCCGAACTGGAGATTGTTTACCAATCGAACGGCGGCATCTATATTCCCCCGGGAATCATCAACACCATCGGCGATATTTCCCTCACCCAAGGCTACCAGATCTTCTGCAACAGCAATTCCGAACTGCAGATTTATGGTGCGCCGCTTGATCCCGCGACCGAATACACGCTTGTCCGCGGTCCTTGGAACTGGCTCGGTTACCCGTACAATTTTCGGATGCCGGTTGAGCAGGCACTCGCCCCGATAGAGGATGCGGTGGAGATTGTCATCACTGATGACGGCAGAATGTGGATTCCGCCTCTAATCAACACTCTCGGCGAGATGATTCCAGGGGAAGGGTACATGGTCATTGTCAATGAAACAGTGACTTTCCAATATGCTGATAGACAATGAAATGACTGATACGATCATAAAAATAATCCTCGATCACTATCCCACTGTGCAGGGTGTCTATCTCTTCGGTTCTCAGGCGGCGGAAAACCAATGGGACGGCAGCGATATCGACCTCGCCCTGCTCCTCACGCACGACTTGGCGAAACAAGAGAAAAATATAGCCCTCAGCCCCTGTCGGTTCGAGTTGGAGAAAGAATTACGGAAAAAGGTTGACCTGGTGAACGCTCGTCTGGTCTCGACAGTCTTCCAGAAGGAAATTATCAGCGGCGGCAGGTTGATCCATTGCGCCGATCGATTTGCGGTCGATGAATTCGAGATGCTGACGCTTTCCTATTATCAGAAATTGAACGAAGAACGTCGGGAAATTCTGGAGTCTTTTTATCATACCGGAAGGGCATACCCGGTGTGAACGATGTAATAATCAATAAAATCCAGAGTATTCAACGGTGTGTCAATCGAGCGCGAGAGGAATACGGTACGGATGTTGACAGATTTGACACCGATTACACGAGGCAGGATGCGGCGGTTTTGAATGTCTTGCGGGCATGTGAGCAAACGATCGATCTGGCGAATCATATCGTTAGATTATATAAGCTCGGAATTCCAACTTCGAGTGCGGAAAGTCTTGAGTTACTGCAACGTAAGTCGATCATCGATGTTACCCTCTCGGGGAAACTCAAAAAGATGGTTAATTTCCGTAATATCGTGATCCACCAATATCAGCAAATGGATTTAGAGATCGTGAAATCAGTAATTATTTCAGGTTTGGATGATCTCGTGTTCTTCAGCGACAAGATTCTGCAGTTTATCCAAAGAGCCGCCAAATGAATTCCCTTGACTTTACTTCTTAGTTTCTTGGCGGTGAAGCTATCTCCACTATTTAAATTCCCCTTCGTGAAAAACCTCTGCTTGGAAGACAAAAAATTCGGTTCCGGAATGCCAAGCATCTGATGGGAGCCCTGCCTTCTCACAGAGATGGTCGAGTGTCTCCTCTCGTGTCCAGCCCTGTTCCGTAGCGACCTGGGGGAGAAAGACAGCGGAGCGGTTGTTCTTACGGATCAATACGCCATCTCTTCCAATCACAATATCCTCGGCGCTGGACACCTTTTGATAAGGGGTTAGGACGGAAATTTCAATCTCGAGATCATCGACTTCCTCCATCTGCACTGGTGAAAAACGTCGATCATTGAATGCCGATTGTATCGCCATCTGCCCGATTACACTTTTCAGGGGCGTATCTTCCGCCATGTGCCCGATACAGCCGCGCAACTCCCCATGTTTGTTGAGGGTGACAAAAGCACCGCGCGGCGTTGACAACATGGGACTGCAATCCCGCGGCAGGGGAAGAGTTTCAGACTCCAAATACCAACGGATAGTCTTACGCGCCAATGCTAGAAGCTGTTTCTTTTCAAAGGTAGGAATCGGCGTGGGAAGCGGCTTCGATTGTATAATATACCAAGGATCAGGCGGTTCAAGTGCGGGAGTTTTACTGAAGGCGACTGCGCCATACCCGACAACACGATCTATATCGCCAATGGCAACAAGTCCGGAGTTGGCATAGCTGATGATCGCGGCATTATTGGCGCCCAATGCCTTTGACGCCGTGATGCACGCCATGATCGGACCTTCACCGCAAGCGCAGGTCGAGAGATTGCCGACACCCTTGCTCATCTGCCCTTCAGTTGCCCGATGAACCTGCTCCGCCTCGCAACACGCAATTGCCTCTAAAGTCGCACGATCTGTCTCCACCGCATCCTGATAACTGGGATAATGTGATAAATCCGAGCTGGCGACGATCAGAGGATTCCGATCTTTTAGCACCGCCGCCAGATCATTGCCGAACTTTACACAGAGTTTCAAGTCCGGCGCTCCGATCACCACCGGCAGTATCTTCACCCCGGGAAAAAGCACCTGAACAAACGGCAGTTCGACTTCCACCGAGTGCTCTTCCGTGTGAACGGATTTGTTGAAAGTGTAATTTTCATCCAGACCCAGCAGGGTTTCCGCCAACGGTTCATCGATATCAGTTGTACCGAGAGGCGTTTTGAAAGCACCCTTGGCGTAAATGGAAACACCGGTAAAGCCTGCGGTGGTGTGATTTGTCCCGAGAATCACGATGATGTCATAGACTTGATTCTTCGCCTGGTTGAAACCGTCGGCGCAGATCTGCCCGGAATAAATATAGCCGGCATGAGGGACAACTATCCCGACCGGTTTCTCGACTTTCACCGGGACGGCATCAGCCAGATAGTTACGAATGCCAAGCTCCAGCCGCTCAGCATTGGCGGAATAAAATTGCCCGGCAACAGTGGGCGGACGAACAACCGTCTCCGGAGCGGGCGCTGGTTTGTCCGATCCCGCCTGGCAACAGAGAAGGAATGCCCAGAGAAGTAAAAGAACTATATAAATTCGATTCGCCATGATGATCCTCTTTCAATTTATCGCTAGGATTGACAGAATGGACAAGGTTATTTACTACTTCCAAATCCCAGCGATTGCTTCATTACAATATGAACAACAACCATCCTTAAGATGCATTTCCTCGACGAAAAAACCGGTTCGTTTGATCACGATTTTTCCGCACTGGGGGCAATAGGTGTGATTCCCCGGATGCCCGGGCACATTTCCGACAAAAGCGTAATGAATACCTTGTTCCATGGCGATTTCACGGGCGTGCTCCAGTGTGGCGACCGGCGTCGGGGAGAGATTCAACAATTGGTAATCCGGGTGAAAGCGGGTGAAATGCACTGGGACATCCTGCCCGACCTCTCCGACCACCCATTTAGCGAGTTCCTCCAGCATCTTCTTCGAGTCGTTCAGGGTGGGGACAACCAGGTTGACGATTTCCAAATGTTTACCGCTCTTCGCCACCTGTTTGATGCTGCTCAATACCGGTTTCAACTCGGCGCTGCATACTTTGTGGTAAAAATCTTCGCTGAAACCTTTCAAATCGATCTTGATGGCATCGAGAACCTCGCACATCTCGCGCAGCGGCGCTTCGTTCATAAAACCGCAACTGACGAGCACGCTGCGTATTTGCTTGGGTTTTCCGCAGCGGGCGATGTCGGTGAGATATTCTGTAAAGACTGTCGGTTCATTATAAGTATAAGCGATGACCGGTGCTCGGTTCGATTCCGCCGCTGCCACAATGTCTTCCGGCGGTGTGAAAGGCGTTGAATAGTCTTCCGGATTCATCTGCGAAAGTTCCCAGTTTTGGCAGAACTTGCAGTGCAGGGGGCAGCCGGCGGTGGCGAGTGAGAAAGCCTCACTTCCCGGAAGAAAATGGTAAAAGGGCTTTTTCTCGATGGGATCGACATGAACACTGATCGGATGCCCATAAACAAGGCTTCTCAATTCTCCGTCGACATTTATCCGGGTGCGGCAGCGTCCACGTTCCCCGGTTTGTATCAAGCAGCCCTGGGCGCAAAGCAGGCATTTTATTACTGTTTCGGAGTGGAAATGAGACTTTATTCCAGCAACTTCATCGGGAGCGTGGCAGGTCAGGCAGTTTCTCCCGACCGATTCAGTGGAGATCCAATAACGCGCTCGTGGAGCATCCTGCGCCAGACGATCCAATTCATCGGCGAAGAGGCAGGTATCGCGGTGTCCGAGGAGAAGGGAGAGCCAGGTGGGCGAAGAGAAGGAGAGCCCGGCGGTTCCCAGAATCAGCCCGCCCTTCGAGACCGAACCCAAAAATTTACGCCGTGTTAATGCCTGTGTGACCATACACTACGCCCAATGAACAGTTTTAAAGTAGTGAGTAGTTTTAGATTTTGCAATAGTAGTTTTAGACTTTGCAATAATAGAAACGGCATGGATTTTTTGTGATTGACGCAGGTTTCTTATGAGTAGCACGGTCGTCCCGACCGTTCATTTCGACCGTACATGGGCGGGACGCCCATGCTACGCACTGTAGCACGGTCGTCCCGACCGTTCATTTCGACCGTACATGGGCGGGACGCCCATG
>CAZCRQ010000031.1:10315-12657 GCA_964501095.1 uncultured bacterium
CGCACTGTAGCACGGTCGTCCCGACCGTTCATTTCGACCGTACATGGGCGGGACGTCTATGATGTTTCCATGTTGTTTATGAGCAGTCATATAATTTCATCATCCACTTTCAAACCCCATGCTTTAACATAGTGCCTGAGAAGTCGATATATCTGATTTTCTTGGTGGTGTCGTTTTGGAGGTAGTTGAGTCTCTCCGAGAACCAGCCGAGTCTTGGATAATTCCAGAAAAACTATGATATTATTTGGTTAATAGTTTGATATTAAAGGAGATTAGGTCTAAGCTTCTAAATTAAAGATCCTTGCTTTCCCAAGAGAAGTTTCTTATTATGAATGAGAAGTTGATGGCATAATGGAGGGCTAAAAGAAACCCGATTTTAATTTTAATCCTTTTAAAAAACAATGGTTACTGACGTGTGACGACCATATTACGGCGGAGATATCATGCTTAAATGCCTGTTCATAGGAATTCATCATCTTGTCCTAGATGAGAAGAATCGTCTGATTTTTCCCGCGGTCTTCCGAAAAGACAATCCACCCGAGGTTTTGGATGGGAAATTCATCGCGACTCCCCATGAATCAGGATATTTGATCTTTCGCCCGGAAATCGTTGTTGAAGAGTATTTAGCCCTGATCCAGAGTCGTCTGGCGGATCAACCGGCAAAAGCCGATCAGTTCAAACGTCATTTTTACGCCAACTCGACCACGGTGCAACTGGACAAATTGTCAAGATTATGCCTGCCCAAGTGGATTCGTGAGAAGTTGGCGTTCGAGGAATCAGCCGAACGAGACAAAGTCATACTCATTGGCTCCGGTTCTTTTTTTGAGTTGTGGCCCGAAGAATTGTACCTCATTGAAGATCAATCCCTCAATTGGTTATCGGAAATGACGGATCAATTGACCGGAAGACCCAACCGCAAACCATACTGAACATTTTACCGTGGGAGGAAATATGAAGAACCCACGTATTATCGTCAGCCTTGACCTGGGAACGAGTAAAATCCTGGTTGTTGTTTTTGTCGAACAGGAATCGGGAGTGTTTATCATTGCCGGTTATGGAATAATTCATACGCAATGTCTGGATCACGGGATTATGGCGAACTACCAGCAAGCGGTCATGGATATTCAAAACTGTGTCAGACAAGCAGAGGAAATGGCAGGATTGAAGATCGACCGGGTTTATGTGGGGATCTCAGATGAAACGATCCAGGCAGTAGTTAAGGAAGCCACACGTCATATAGAACCCGATTGGCGAACAGGAGGACCGGGAGAAATCAGATGGCGTGATGTGCAAATGGCTTCTTATGAAGCAGCAAACGTTTCCATACCGCAAAACCATCAGATCCTGCAACAACTCCCAATTGAGTACCTGGTGGATGAGCGGAGAAAGATCAAGCAGCCGATCGGACTCCTCGCCTCGACCCTTGGTGTGCGTCTGATGACCATCAGCGGGGATTCCTTGTATATCAATAATTTAATAAGAGCGGTCAATGACGCTGGTTTGAAGATTGTCGAACTGGTTTCGGAACCGTTTGCCTCAAGCTTTGCCGTGCTTGATCAAAATGCAAAGGAGGTCGGCTGTGCTATGCTGGACCTTGGACATGGAACAACCGATTTGATCGTATTTTATCATCATGCGATTGCGTTTATCGCAGTGATAAATCAAGGCGGGCAGGATGTCACGCAAGCGATCTGCGAAAAGCTGCATATTCCTTTAGCCGCGGCTGAAGATCTAAAAATTAACTATGGACTGGCGCATCCCACTGACGACATCTACGATAAAGTTCCGCTCCCGGCAGTTGGAGGCAGACCTTCGAGTACTATCTCACGTGGAGATTTAGGTAGGATTATCCAACCGGTGATGAAATCGATTTTCGAGACGGCGAATGAGAAGATTCATGAGGCGCAAGTGGATAAATACCTGCATGGTGGTATCATACTGACCGGCGGAGCCGCCAAACTGAGAGGTTTGATAGTATACGCTGAAACGGTTTTCCACAATCAGGTGATCCTGGCGCAACCTTCGGACTGCCTGGGAGTGGAAAATCTAGACAGCAACCTCGCCCAACCCGAATGCTCAACCGCCTTGGGGCTTGGGCTCTACGCCATTCAGAGGGCGGGTGAGCCGAATCGCCTCGAAAACCATCGCTGGCTTTACCGGCTCATAGATTATGTGAATACTCGAATTTGGTTGGAAAGAGTGATGCAATTTGTGAAACGGCATTTCTAGATTGTCAGAAGGGTATTCACTATATTGATTGTTGACCTATAGGGTAGCACCAAGCGTCCCTTCCTGGAGATAAAAAAGCAACTTCGACGTCAGCCGGGGACGGCTGACGCCAC
>CAZCRQ010000031.1:12757-15086 GCA_964501095.1 uncultured bacterium
CCTTCCTGGAGATAAAAAAGCAACTTCGACGTCAGCCGGGGACGGCTGACGCCACTATAAGTAGCATGGGCGTCTCGCCCATGACACGGGCGGGACGTCCATGACACAGGCGAGACGCCCATGACACGGGCGGGACGCCTATGGCACTTCGACGTCAGCCGGGGACGGCTGACGCCACCATAAGTAGCATGGGCGTCTCGCCCATGACACAGGCGGGATGCCCATGACACAGGCGGGACGTCCATGACACGGGCGGGACGCCCATGACACGGGCGGGACGCCCGTGCTACGGTGGATACTAAGCGATTCACCTGACATAGACTACTAGAGCAATTCAACATCAGTTAAACCAACATCTTGATGAAAAAGGTCTACTATAGCATCAGCGAAGCCGCTCAACACGCCGGTCTGGCGCCTCATGTTCTGCGATATTGGGAGACTGTCTTTCCCCAGCTTCAACCACGAAAGAGCAAGGGAGGAGCGAGGCTTTATCAGGAACATGACTTGGGGCAGATACGACAAATCAAGCACCTGCTCTATGAGAAAGGATATACCATCGAGGGTGCGAAACGGCTGCTGAGGCAGGGAATGGCTTACTCGCCCGAACCTGCCCCATTGAATTCAGAAGATGTCATTTTGGAAACCAAACAGGCTCTTCGGGATATATTGAACCTGCTTGGTTGAATTCTTAAATCCAAGCCTATAACTTCCAAGTTGATTCCGAAAAATAGTAACTGAAACAACGGAGCGTGGCGCAGCCCGGTAGCGCACCTGACTGGGGGTCAGGGGGTCGCTGGTTCAAATCCAGTCGCTCCGACCAATGATTCAGCGTCGAGATACTTGCCCGCACTTAAATCCCGACTTCAATCTTCCGCCCATCTTTGTCCGATCAAACTATTAACCTCCCATAAGACAGACTTCCGGACTGGGGACAAAACCATTCACCCACTTGACGGGCTGTTCGAGAATACTAGGGTATCATACTATGTGTCATTCCCTATGGGTGCCCTGCACTACTTGTTGTGCAGGGTGATTATGATTCTAGTAAAACAACTCATTGTATTTTATGAAAATAACTATCTATTCAGGTGTCCTGCACAACAAGTAGTGCAGGGCACACAACGAGTTTTTCCATTCTCGGAGAGCCGGTTGAGAGGGGGCGTTTCGATTATGATGACTGTTCAAGTCTCGGGAGGTATTGACTTGACATCATCAGGATGGTATTTTCGGGTGTGAGGCGATCTGTCTGCGCTGATTATTTTAAAGCGAATATGGTTCTTTAAAATTGTCCTGACTTTGTCATAAGGTGTTGAAATATCAAGGAATACAAATACCTCATAAACCGCGTCAAAGCTGGATTGGGAAAGAAGCCATGCGCCTCAAACGCAGGTGCCAGGCGCTGATGTCCAATCATGTCATGATTATGTCCCATTTTGTCCGGTTTTTAACGTTTTACTTGAGTTGAATATTTCCTGTGAAGAGGCGGCTCATCACCTGACTTGGATCGAAGATAGAACACATATTTCCTTTGTCTGCTCTTAGTCTACACAAAGGAGGTGCTTATCATTCGACAAGGTGCATTAGAATATCTATCAATGCGCTACTCTAAATGCAAGGTCTTCCTCTATCAGTACAATGTTTTCCTTTCGACAATGAGCCGCCTCTCCGCCGGAAATATTCATTTTACCTCAGCAATTTAATAGATTCCCTGATTGTCTATTTACTACTTTGGAAAGACTAATGCAAGTAGATTGGAATTAAATATCTCCAAAAGGAGGAACATGATGACGGCATTTCCTATTGCTATTCCCCGCACTGCAGCGGACAACAAGAAAAATGGTGGTGAATTTTACGGTGATGCGAATTTTGAAGATTTTCTTGGAGCGACTCAAACCTTTAAAGTCAGTGGAGCTACTGCCAACTCGGTTTTAACCCTAGGGCAGCATAACCTCGGTACCGGCACTCTGAATTCGAGCGGCTACAAATGGACTGTCCCACAAAGTGCGATCACTGCTATCTACGATGAATACAAGACTTACAACGGCTCTGAATACATCGAAGCGAATTGCACAAATACGAATGAGGACGCCAGACTCTATCGCGGAACCGATAATTACTGGTTTCCGGTTCCAGAAGTATAAAAGAGCGTCTATCATTGACCGTGCAGGATCGATTTTTCTCTCTTCTTTTATTTAGATTTTCTGATTTATTAAGCACTATTTCAAATACATAATTTCAATCAAACCAGCGATCCTGCACCGTCAATTTAGTTATTAGTAGAGTTAATAATTGAAATACTCAACAATAATCTACACTATCTTAAGTATTG
>CAZCRQ010000032.1:0-8830 GCA_964501095.1 uncultured bacterium
TACCAATTATATTCAGGCGATGCTTAGGTGGGGAGTCAGCGGTGCCCTGTACCCGCAATCCGCTATAGCGGGACCGACATCCTCGGCTGAGGCTCACCGCCCTCTTTGGTGGTTCATCTTCGTGGTGTTGACGGCTGGGTCCCGTGCAAGAAGGGCGCACCCAATCCCGCCAGGTCCGAGAGGAAGCAACGGTCAGTGTTGTCACTCTGTGCCGCGGGGCTGCCTAGTTCGAGCTGCGTTATGGATGACTGAAGTACGGTAAGGAGGTCGAAACGAGGCGCATCGCCTGACTTTGTCGATGGTTTCTTTGTAGTCGGATTCTTCTCCGCCCTGTTTGGCTCGATCTGCATTTCCATCATCAGTGCCTTGATCAATTCATTAGTGAAGAAAGAACAATAATCATTTATCTTGAACCATCATCCTCAAACCTTTAACCACCAAGCAAACCATCAAGGCAACCGTGAGAGAAACCACCGAGAAGAGAAGTTTTACGTTATTGGGTTTCAAATTCGATTACTGGATGTTCTGCACGATTGAGATGTGGGAGCGGTTGGCGTATTTCTGCGTCCGCAGTGTTGTGGCGGTTTACATTTTACAAGCGGATGATCCCACCGGTCTCCATTTCACCGCCGCGCAAAAGGGGATGATTTATGGATTGTGGTTCATTTTCCAATCTATCCTGCCGATGGTGACCGGCGGGTATGCGGACAGGTACGGCTACAAACGCGTCATCTTTTTCTCCGTTACCATGAATATCCTCGGCTATATACTCTGCGCCTATATGAGAACGTATCTCACCTTCACCTTAGGTATCCTGACCCTGGCGACGGGAACCGCTTTTTTTAAACCTGGATTGCAGGGATCTTTAGCGCAAAACTTGAAGAAAGCCAATTCCTCCCTCGGCTGGGGCATATTCTATTGGATCGTAAATGTCGGGGCGATGCTGGCACCACCGCTTGCCGGATTCCTCCGTACCGGATTCGGATGGAAATATGTCTTTCTTACCTCCGCCGCAGTTACATCGTTGAATTACCTGATGCTGCTGACCTTCAAAGACGTTCCCTCCGGTGCGGATAAATCCACCAACCCGCTGCAGGTCTTGTGGCGAACGCTCAAGAACATCTTCGAACCCCGTCTAGTCAGTTGGCTCCTTATCATGTCCTGTTTCTGGCTGATGATGTATCAACTCTGGGACTTGCATCCTAACTTCATCACCGACTGGATTGACAGCTCGGATGTGATCCGCGCCCTGCCGTTGCCGGACCTCTGGATTCATCAGACCGATCGCGGATTGCAGGTCTTACAGGAAAATATGTTGAATCTGAATGCCGCCCTGATTGTCGTGTTGATGATTCCGGTTTCCTGGGCAGTGCGACGGATGCGTACTCTCGAAGCGATGATTATCGGGATGCTGGTCGCCACTGGCGGGATTTTAGTAGCCGGGTTGACAAATGTTGGCGGTGTTTTTCTCGCTGGTGTGGTTTTCTTCTCCCTGGGCGAGATGCTGACTGGTCCAAAGAAAAATGAGTACCTGGGATTGATCGCTCCTCCCGGGAAAAAGGGACTCTATCTTGGATATGTGAACATCCCGGTGGGAATCGGCGGATTTGTTGGGTCAAATCTTGCCGGGTATCTCTACGGTCACTATGGGGAAAAAGCCGTGCTAGCGCAGAAATACTTGATCCAACACACCATGATGGGCGATGGGAAGCGCGAACTCTGGACTGGTAATCCAAATCAACTTGAGATGCTTCTCGGCGTACCACGGACTGAGGCGATGATCAAGCTCCAGGAAGTGTTGAATGTCGATGCGATCACCGCGACGAAGCTGCTGTGGGATACCTACTCTCCGCATCTCTATGTCTGGATTCCCTTTGCCATCATTGGCATCTTGGCGGTGGTCGCCTTGATTATCTTCAGTCAAATGGCGAGAAGATGGGCTGATATGAATGCGTAAACAAGGCTTCAGGCTATAGGCTTTAGGCTACAGGCTTCAGGCTTTAGGAGAGTAGAATGCGACCTGCGTTGATTACAGGGATCAGCGGCTTTATCGGTGGTCATCTCTGGGCATTGTTGGGGAAACATGATGATGTAATCGGAGTCCATGGGAAAAGTGGCAAAGTTCCATTTCGCCCGGAGCTTCAATATCCGGTGGAACTCACACGGCTGGAGACATTGGCACAAACTATACGTGACCTAGCGCCGCGATGTATCATTCATCTTGCCGCGATTTCCAGCACCCAGGTCTGCCGTGAAAATGCCTTGCAAGCCTGGCGTGTCAACCATGCCGCGGTGCGTGAATTGACCAAAACCGCGGAAGAGGTGAAAGCGCGTGTCATCCTGGCATCATCAGACCAGGTTTTCAGTGGAGTGCGGGGTAATTATCGCGAGGGTGATCGTCCCGATCCGGTTAACATCTACGGTGAAACCAAGAAAGCTGCCGAAAGAAGCCTCTTTGCTGTCATTACCAACGGCGTGGTTGTGAGAATCAATAATACTTATGGTCCGCTTAAATTTCGCGGAAGTCCGTCATTCTCTGAATGGATCCTGACCCGCTATCAACAGCACGAAACGATCCCTTTATTTCGGGATCAGTACCGAAGTCCGATCGATGTCATCACCTTGACTCATGCGCTGGTCGAGCTGATCGATCATTCCTTTCGCGGCATCCTGCATTTAGGGGGTTACAACCGTCTCAGTCGGGTGCAGTTTGGACGCCTTCTTTTGGAATCGCTGGGCAAAAAAACCTCCAGTATCATCGAATTGAAAAGCGCCGATAAAGATCCCGAAGGAACCATGCCCCAGGATACCTCCTTCGACATCAGCCTGGCGAAACAGATACTCAAAACACCTTTCCCCAGAATTCAGGAAGCGCTGGCATTGGTTTATGAGTTTAACAAATCATATTCATCATAAATATCGTTCCTATCCTGTATGAAAATATGATGGAAATCAAAAGTGCCGGAATTACCTGAAGTCGAGACAATTGTTCGAGCATTACAACCTGTGTTGACCGGAAAGACAATCCGCCGTTTTGAATTTCTTCATCCCCGTGTGACCCGTCACTCCTCACCCGAGCAAATTCGGCAAGAGTACATCGGTTCGATTATCAGCGACTTGCGTCGACGCGGGAAGTATATCCTTATCCAATTCAGACAAAATCCTCCCGACCTGGCGATCCACCTCAAGATGTCCGGACAACTGCTCCTCAGTGAAGAAGAACTGGTCAATAAACATCTCCGCGCCGTGATTCATCTGAACGATGGTTTACGGTTGAATTTTGTCGATATTCGTACCTTCGGTTATATTTTCATTGCGAATCAAAATGCGCCACAGGGATTTCTATCTCTCGGCATAGAACCGCTCTCTTCCTCCTTCACTGCCCGACGATTGGAGCAGCTTCTTTCGGATAAAAAGACGGAAGTGAAAACCTTGCTGCTGCATCAAGACCTGGTCGCTGGGATTGGCAATATATATGCTTCCGAGATCTGTTTCCTGGCGGGCATCCATCCGGAGCGAAAAGGTAACATCTTATCCAAGGAGGAATTTAAACGGCTCCATCGTTCCATCAGAAAAATCCTGCAAGAGGCGATTTTCCAGATGGGTACGACATTTTCCAACTACCGTCGCCCGAATGGAGAAGCTGGCATGTACTCGAATCAGTTGCAGGTGTATGGACGTGAATCCGAACCTTGCTATAAATGTCAAACGAAGATAATCAGGATCGTACAGCATGGACGCAGCACTTTTTACTGCCCTCTCTGTCAACAGTAGACGCTCCGCGGTTGAAGTTTTCTGGGAACTTCCGGATGGTTCGGAAGTGCTTTTCGCCTTGTCGCGACGGGAGTTTGGCGCCATGTCCTTTCAAGATCATCCATCCTGGGATGTGGCTCATAACCGGATGCAATTCTTACGCTTGTTTCAGTTAAAATTGGATAATCTGGTTTCACCACAGCTAGTGCACCGCGCGGTGATTCGTGAAGTGACGGTGAATGATGCCGGAAAGGGGGCAAGGAATCACTATAATGGTCTTGCCGGCGTCGATGGGTTGGTGACACGGGACAGCAATCTGGTCTTGATGACCACACACGCCGATTGCCATCCGGTCTGGTTAGTTGCGCCCAAGAGTGGATGGATCGGTGTCGCTCATGTAGGCTGGCGCGGTTTACTTGCCGGAATTATAGAAAACCTGATCCAGGCGATTCCCGAGCCGGATCGTGAGGGAATTGTGTTGACGATTGGTCCCGGTATCTGTGTCGACCATTATCAAGTAGGTGAGGAAGTTGCGAAAAAGTTTCTGGCGTCTTCTCTTTTCCCGGAGATGGTGATTGAGCGAGGAAACCGATTCCATCTCGATCTGCTGCGTGGTATTATATTAGCGGCGGGGAAATTACAGGTCAATGTCTTGACAAACATTTTGCAATGTACTTATGAGACTGCCTACCTTAGCTCGTTCCGACGGGATAGGGAGAAATTTACACCTATGGCGGCGATAATTACACGGATCAGCGGCTGATGTTCAGCAAACTCTGGACAATTGCGCTTGAGGGCATCGGGGCGACCCTGGTCGAGGTGGAGAGCCAGATCGAAAACGGACTCTTCTCCTTCTCGATAGTTGGACTAGCGGGTATCTCGATCAAGGAGGCGAAGGACAGAGTCTCCGCTGCGCTGAGAAATTCAGGTTTCATCTTTCCCCGCAAACGTCTGACTATCAACCTCGCTCCGGCAGATTTGAGAAAAGAGGGCAGCGCCTTTGACCTCCCTATTGCGCTTGGTCTGTTGGCAGCCACCGGACAGATTCGTTCCGATCACTTAAGCAAGTATGTTTGTTTGGGTGAATTATCGCTTGAAGGCAGGCTGCGGAGCGTGCGCGGTGTTTTACCTGCCGCGTTGGCGGTGCGGAAAATAGGGAAACTCGGTTTAATCGTTCCGGAGGAGAATGCCGATGAAGCCGCGGTGGCGGAAGGCGTGCCGATCTATCCCGTCGGCAGCCTACGCGATGCCGCGGATTTTATCAACGGCGATGATGTGGTTGAACCCTATACCGTCAATCTCCAGGAACTATTTGCCGAGCAGCAGCGCTATGATGTTGATTTTTCCGAAGTGAAAGGTCAGGCGCGGGCAAAGAGAGCCTTGGAGATCGCCGCCGCGGGGAATCATAATATCCTCCTGATCGGTCCGCCAGGTTCCGGAAAGACTATGCTGGCGCGTCGATTGCCGACAATTCTCCCGCCACCGACATTGGATGAAGCGCTGGAAACCACGCAAATCCATTCAGTCGCCGGCGCCTTGAAAACAACGACCTCCTTGATGGCGATACGTCCCTTTCGCAAACCACATCATACCATTTCCAGCGCCGGGCTGATTGGGGGCGGTTCTGTGCCGGTTCCCGGTGAAGTCAGTCTTGCCCATCGCGGCGTTTTGTTTCTCGATGAATTCCCGGAATTTGGAAAGACTACGCTCGATTCCTTGCGCCAGCCGCTGGAGGATGGTGAAGTGGTCATTGCCCGGGTTGCCTCGACCATACGTTTTCCTTCCCGTTTTCTCCTCGCCGCCGCGATGAATCCCTGCCCCTGCGGCTATCTTGGGGACAGTCAGCGCGAGTGCGTCTGTAATCAGAATGCAGTACGCAATTATCGCGCCCGCATTTCCGGACCGTTGCTCGACCGCATCGATCTGCACGTGCCGGTGCCCGCAGTGCGCCCCGAAGAACTCAATTTACGCTCGGAAGGTGAAACATCTTTGACGATTCGGGAACGAGTGATCGCCGCGCGGCAGCGTCAGATAAACCGTTTCTCCAAACTGGGCATCTATTCCAATGGCGAGATGAGCAGCAGCCATATTCGTAAATTTATCCAGCTTTCCCTCGAGACGGAGAATGTGTTGCGGCAGGCGATCAAACGGTTAAGTTTATCCGCCCGGGCGCATTTTCGTTCGATCAAAGTCGCTCGTACTATCGCCGACCTGGCAGGACGCGATGAAATCACCCAGTCTGATATCCTCGAAGCGGTCGGATTTCGCGAGCTGGATCGCGAAGTTTGATCTCTATAGACATTCTCGTACAGCCTGTTAAGAACACATTGTCAGGTTTATATCGATGAATGAAGATAATGACAACATTTTTAACACATTAGCCCAACTAAGAGACTCCAGAAAAGAAAAATCCGTCTTAATCTGGCAGGGGCATTCTCTGACAGTGTCTCAGATCGAAAAAGCCGCCCGTCAAATCGCCGGAGGTTTGCAGGAGCTGGGCATTAAAGCTGGTGATCGCATTGCGGTGATGCTGCCGAATGTTCCTCCTTATGTTTTCATAAAATTTGGCGTTCACTTGATGGGTGGAATCTTGGTTCCCATTCATACTTTGACACGCGGTGCTGAGTTGGGTTATCAGCTCGATGACTGTGAAGCCAAGGTGTTGATCACCTGGAGCGGATTTCGTGAGGTGGCGGATGCGGCGATGGAGCATACCGAGAGCCTCCGCCATCGCATTCAAATCAGCGCTTCCCAGGAAAAAGGGATGATCGACTTCACCGAATGGATGCTGAATGCGAAATCATATCCGGGCGAGCCGGTAGGAGGGGGCGAGGATATCGCCTTTATTCGCTACACCGCTGGAGTGACCGGACGTCCTAAAGGGGCGATGATCACTCACTCGAATGTTTTGTACTGCGGCAAAGAATCTCTCCGCGTTCTTAAAGTGTCATCAAAAGATCGTGTTCTCGGAGCTATTCCATTTTATCATCCTTTCGGCGGCGCCCTTCAGCTCCAGATGGTTCTTGAAGCTAATGCGACTCTTGTCATGCAGACTCGCTTCGATCCTCAGGAAGCGTATGAGATGATCAGTTCAAAGGAGATTTCGGTCTTTATCGGATTGCCGGTTCATTTTGCCGGATTGGTAGAAACCGCGAAGGAAGAGACTCATTGCGGTCAGCTTCGTTTTGCGATAAGCGGCGGGGGTCCGCTTGATCTCGAAGTGATGAATCGCTTTGAATCCATCTTTTCTATAAAGATCGCCAATGTCTATGGCACCTGTGAAACCAGCCCGACCATCGCCATAAATCCCGCTCATCGCGAGGATGCGCCACGGGAGAGCTGGGGACGTCCAATCTCGGGGATGGATGTGCTTATCGTGGATATTCATGGCAATAATCTTCCGGTCGGCAGGACAGGGGAGATTATTGTTCGAGGTCCCGGTGTTTTCAAAGGTTACTGGAATCGTCCCGGCGCTACCGCCATCACCATGGACAGCGAGGGTTGGTTCCACACCGAAGACCTGGGTAATATCGACATCGACGGTTATCTCTATGGTTTGGGACGGCTTCATGATCGCATCAACAAGGGCGGATTCTCAGTTTACCCGAGGGAGATCGAAGGTGTTTTAAATGCTCACCCGGCGGTCAAAGTCAGTGCGGTGATCGGTGTCGAAGACCCCGCTCTGGGTGAGGAGATCGTGGCTTATATCGTCCCGCGAAATGATGCGCAAGTCGATGAAAAGGCTATCCTGCAATACTGTAGCGAACAATTGGCAAGATATAAGGTACCCAAACAGATCTTAACCATCGACCAACTCCCGCGATCACCGAATGGAGAAATTCTACGTCGCGCCCTGAGAAAACCCCCGCAATCGCAATGGGATGCGCTCAATATCACCCTGCCTCAGGATGAGAGGCAGGATTGAACAATCCCTCACTATTTATCTAATAATAACAACCTCCTGACTTCGGCAATTATATCCTCAGCACTGATATGACTTAGACAACCTGTTCTCCCGCACCTTCCCCGGCATGATGAGGGGCAAGCTTCAATTTGTGGTTCAAGAATCCGATACAATTCCGGTGAAACCCAGGGTTTCCATCGCCTGGAGGAGACTTCGGAAGGTCTTCCATAAAAAGAGACTACCCGGGTTCCCAGTGCTGCCGCCAGATGCAGAGGACCTGTTGATGATGCTACAAGCACTTGGGCTTTAACCAAAATCCCGATTAGTGAACGAAGGTCGGTTTTTCCGGAAAGATCATAGACAGCAGCTTTATTGCTTATCTCCAGTTTGTCATTTTTTGTCCGCGACTCGGTTTCAACCAACGACTCCAGCGATTGATGCAAGGGGGCTGTTTCCTCTGGACTACCGGTAAGCACAACCGGGTAATCCCCACTCAACCGTGAAATGATTCGTGCATAGGTTGTATATGGTAAATTCGGGGCGGATTTATTCGATCCTGGATGAACAACGATGAATTTTGCCTCGGTAGGCAATCCGACCTTGATTAATATCTCCTCAGCGCGGTCCAAATCCGTCTGGCACGGATGTATTTTCGCCCATCGCTTGGATTCCTGAATCCCAAAGGGCTCTAACAATGCCAGGTTACATTCTGCCTCGTGCCTTCCTCCGAAACGACGATGCAGAGAGATTCGATGGCTGAAGAGAAATGAGTAAGCGCGGCGAGAGGTTCCGACTCTCACTGGAATTCCTGACAGCCTTAGCGCCAGGGCGAGCCCCAATTCCGGACGCACTGCCAGCGCTGCCGCATACTTACGCGATGACAGTAACAAAATTCTTTTTCTCAAGTCTCCAGGGTCGATGAGGACTTCTCGCAGGCAGGGATCGGAATACAGGATTGGAGCTGCGCTTGAGGAGACCAAAGCGTCGATCTCGAAATCCGTGCGATGCGATTTCAACACCTGGAAAACTGGAGTGGTCAGCACCAGATCGCCAATGGCATCAGTACGGCAAACCAGAACGGCGCCTTTCAAAGGAAGTGTTAGAATTCGCTGAGTGTTCATCGTATTTTCCTTACTAACCACAAAGTGTTCATCGTATTTTCCTTACTAACCA
>CAZCRQ010000032.1:8930-14677 GCA_964501095.1 uncultured bacterium
CTTTGTGGTGAGATGATTTTGTCCCTAGTTTCATTAAAACGCACCGCCTATTTTAAACAGTGAAGAACCAGATAAGAAGTCGTTTAGTCCCACCAGATGAGATAAATTACCCATATTGTCTCTGGAGAGTTTCTCGTTTTACCGGGAGTAACTTCCCAAATATCCTGATGTCTCATCATTGGAGGGTAAAGAGGAGAGTTGCCGTTTGATGGAGGAAAGTGCGACAAAGTCGGGCTTGTGGCGACGTGCTTATTTACAGCATGGGACTGACATACTCGCATTTTTACACAATCGCCTGAGGAATCGCGAGGATGCGGAGGATCTGCTTCAGGAGACCTTTATCAAAGCGATAAGATCCTCGGACAATCTTCGCGACAGCACGAAAGTACGGTCTTACCTGTTCACCATTGCCCACAATCTGCTGATCAATTATATGAAGCGTCGTCGTGAAGTTCCGTTTGATACTCGGAATTATGATGGGGAAACATCAGTAGAAATGATGGTGGAAGATCAAGGCACATCTCCGGAAACGACGGCAAATCACAGTCAATTGATGGAGAAATTGAATCAAGTGTTGTCGACATTAACGCCGGCGCATCGGAGTGCCTTTGAAATGGGTGTTTTGGAGAAGAAACCATATAATGAGATTGCCAGGTTGATGGATTGGAGTCTCGCCGCAGTCAAGATCAATGTCTATCGCGCCCGAAAACAGGTGATGGAGGAATTGAGCGACTGGAGGGACAAATATCAGGAGGGAGTAAGATGAACCAGTGTGAAGCCTATCAAGCAAATCTTTCTGCCGCTTTGGATCATGAGCTTCACGGGGATGAGTTGTTAGACACCTTGGCGCATCTAGTCGAGTGCGCCTCCTGTCGCACATTTTTCCAGCAAAGCAGGATTTTGGAATCATTATTTCAAACCGGAAGGGAATATCCAGGCATAGAAGCGCCGGAAGATCGTATGTGGCAAAGTATCGAGAAAAGGAGCGGCTTGAAACGTACACTGGTTGTTAGATTACGGGAATCGGCGCATCCGGTATGGGCAGTTGCGGCAATGCTGCTCTTGGCGGTTGGGCTGTGGGCAGGAGGTGGATTTAAAATACCAGGATTACATACAAAACAGGAAGTGATAGAATTGCGCCTGGGTGAAGATCGTGGAAAGATGACGGAATCGAGATTTATCGAGTTGACTGCCGAGTTATTGAGATCAGATCGACGTTTTCATCGTAAGATGCTCGCTGTAATGCAGCAAGTGAATCAAGGTGAGATGATTTTAGAAGGTTCGCAGGATTTTAACAGAGACAGCAAGGAGCTTGACAAAGCGGAGTCGTCAACTTTAACCCCCTCTGAAAGAAACGCCAATGAGCGCTCGGCAAGCCCAGTTGAAATCTCGTTCTGGTGATCAAATGTGTAAAGATCATGCATTATTCATGACTACTTAAGTTCGTCATTGCGCGCGAAGCGAAGCAATCTTAATATAAAAGGAGTAAAAAATGATTGCTAAACACAATAAACTATTAGTCGGTGTTGTCGTTCCTTTTATCTATGTCATGTTCTTGCCGTTATTTCTGCACGCCGAGATGAACAACGACGGATTCCTTTACGGTAAGATCATCACTCGCACCGGTAACACTTACATCGGACTAATTCGCTGGGGAGATGAAGAAGTCTTTTGGGATGATCATTTTAATTCTGTCAAAGAAGAACTTCCTTACCAGGAATATATGCAGAAAGATATGGAAGAGCGTCACAATGAATATCAAAATAAAGCTGAAGAACTGTACAGGCAGGGAAAGGATTTGCGGAAAGAATTTTATAATCTCCTCGGTGGAGCGATAAAAGTCGATTGGTATAACGGCGGATCGCGTCAGTTTATCGCCAGGTTTGGCGATATAAAACGAATTAAAGTGATCGGGAGTGAGGATGCCGAGGTTACAATGAAAAATGATGCAAAATATGTTGTCAGCGGTTTTTCCAACGATCTCGGCGGCACTATCGCCATCAAGGACGAGAGTATCGGCAATATCGATCTGAAATGGAGCAAAATTGAAACCATCGACTTTCAACCCACTCCCAAGACCGTGAGACCTGCTGGTTATCGACTTTTCGGCAAAGTGGTTACCGATGCCGGCGAATTCAATGGCGCCATTCAATGGGACAGCCAGGAGTGTCTGTCTATCGATCTGTTGGATGGCGATTCTGAAGATGGGCGTGTTGCACTTGAAATGGGTAAAATCAGGAAGATCGAGCGCCGTAATCGCAACAGCTCCTGGGTTGAACTGAAAGATGGAAGACGGCTCCTTTTAGATGGCACCAATGACGTCGATGGTTCGATTCGCGGCATTCTGGTGGAAGATCCCCGTTATGGACGGGTGAAAGTCAGTTGGGATGCCTTTGAATCACTGACCTTCGAAGAAAAAGAGCATAGCGGACGCGGCTATAATGATTTCAAAACTCCGGTAAAGCTAAAGGGTGCTGTATCCGATATCAGTGGTAAAAAATACTCGGGAAATATCATCTATGACCTCGATGAGTCGGAGAGTTGGGAGATGCTCAATGGGGACAATTTTGATGTGGAATACAACATCCCATTCGATTATATCCAATCGATCTCTCCACGAAGTCGCAATGCCAGCCTCATTACCCTTCGCAATGGTGAAAAGCTGCGCCTGGAAAGCAGTCAGGATGTCAGCAGTTCAAATGACGGCGTCTTGATCTTTACTGATGACACAGCTAAACCAGTTTATTTAAAATGGGATGAGGTGGAGCAGATCGATTTTACTTGGTGATGATCAACGAGCCAGCATTTCCATGACTGCCTGCTCGATCTCGTCCACTTCAATAAATTGAAGACAGCAGGGATTTTGCGGGCAGGGACCTTCATCGCTAGCCTGGCAGGGCATGTCTTTAAAAATAATCTGCGCCATACCATCCGGCGCCCAGGGAGCGAAACGAATGCGATGAATCGGATCGAAAATGGCGACCAGGGGGGTGCCCATTGCAGCAGCGAGGTGCATCGGTCCCGAATTGTTACAGATAAACACCTTCAAACATGTCATCAATGCTGCGGACATCCGAAGTGAAGTTTTTCCCACGAGATTCAAGACGGTATCACCAGCCTTTTTTATAATCACTTGGGCGAGTCCAGTCTCTGCAGCTCCTCCGAATATCACTACACCGAATCCACGTTTTACTAGTCGTGCGGCAAGTTCCGCGAATTTTTCCACCGGCAGACAGCGTGCCGGACGATTGCTCCCCGGGTGGATGCCGATCCATATTTTATCAGCTTCGAGCATCCTCTTAGCTTCTCCAAGTTCTTCCTGAGTAATATGCAAGGAAGCCGGGCGTGGGCTAGGATCCGCACCCAGCAAGGCGACAGTTCGCAGTCGGTGTATCGCTTCCGCAACCGGATCCAGGCTGTTGTACTTATAATCCCGATCGAAGTAGGGCGCCAGTCCATCCGTATTGCGTCCGATCCAGAGAGGAATATTTAAACCTAAAAAAAACAATCCCAAGGTCAGGCTGCCACGTTTGCTGGCGATCTTGTTGAGACTAATCAAGGCATTATAATTCTTTGCCCTGAACGGCTTAATCTCCTGAACCAATTGAATCAGATTTCGCAGCGTTAGTGAGGTGGGAAAATTACGAAAGCGATTGATATCAAATGAGCATACGGAGTCAACTGACTTGTGACCTTGCAAAATTGAGACCGCCGGGGGAGAGGTGACTACATCCAGAGTGCATTTAGGGAAGCGCTCGCGCAAGGCATCCAGAGCTGGAGTGGCGAGTATCAAATCCCCAATCCCGGCAATTTGCACGACTAGGAATCGCCACTCTTCCATTTTCGGAAGAGTTGCCTCAGGATTAGGTTTATGAAGGATGGTTATAAGGTTCAACAATCAGGTTATGTATAATCCGCTTTGATTCGGTTAAATCGTTCTGCATATTTTCGCACAAGGAAGTCGATTCTCTGCTCGAAAGTCTCGATCATTTTATACTTTTTGACAGTTGAAAGGAGAATGGCGGTATATACATACTCATCTCTTTCATTACCGCAGATCAGTTTCATCCGGTAAATAATTGGAAATCCAATTATCTGAGTCAGTTTCAGATCCACCACAATGCGTCCGATTTTATTCTCTTGATGCGTTTCATAAAAACCTTTCGGATCTGACAATGTAGTGGCATAGTTCCGATAGGGACGGAGATATCTATCGACGCGGCTTTCAAGGTAATCTTCGAGAAACCGTTCATGAAAAGGCAATCCAGTCGTATCCCCAACCATCATTACATCGACTACACCGTAATACTGGATATCTTTCAAGTCTTCAGCATATCTGCCAATCTCGAACCAATAAACGGTTCTTTCGACCATCAATGCAGGATTGATCGCGTCACGTGGATCCTCACCGATGGAAACATAGAAGATAAAGAAGATGATAAACGTGATGATGAGATAGAGCAATGGTCGTACTTTACGATAAATCCACCATAGGATGTCTGCCATGATTTCTAACCTCCATGATCCCGTTACGCATACTCTGAAAGGTAGTATTCACCCATAGCCTTTTAAATATAGCGCCTTGGAAATAGAAAATCGAGAGTCAGATGATTTGACGGCATTATTTCCACCGTAGCACGGGCGTCCCGCCCGTTATTTCCACCGTAGCACGGGCGTCCCGCCCGTGTTATTGGCGAGACACACGGGCGTCCCGCCCGTGTCATGGGCGAGACGCCCATGCTACTTATAATTAATCGTTTTGCAGAAGACAGAGATCACCAAGCTGGTATTTTCTAGATTGTTCAATACCGCTTCAGCGGAAGAATGTTCTAAAGCCTCCAATGATTCCAAACCGGTCGCGACAGCGAGCGCCTTAGCTCCGGCTTGATGCGCGGCGTCGATATCCGCCAGCGTATCTCCGATGATCCAAATGGAGGACGGCTCGAAAGCAAGCTGGTAGTAATCGCCTGATTCTTGAATGGCGCTGCTTATCACATCCGTTCGCAGTTCATGGTCACCGCCAAATCCGCCAATCGGAAAGAAAACATCCAAACCAAAGCGTCTTAACTTGATATAAGCTGATTCCCGGATGTTGCCGGTACCCAACGCTAGGTATATATCAGGTAAACGATTCAGCTCGGATAACAGTGTCTCTACACCAGGCAAAAGGAAAGGACCAGTAGCATAAGGATAACGGTCGTGGAGCGATCGGACAAAAAGCGTCTTGAACTGGCGAAAAAGCGCTTCATAACCATTATGAATGGATACTTGGTTCAGTAAAGTCCGAAAAATTCCACGGTCGGTCATTCCATGAAAATAGATATTTTCTGTTTCCGGAAGCCTTCCACAGACCTGTTTAAAAGCGTAAAAAAATATCTCACGTATGACAGGTCCGTTCAAGAGCAATGTGCCGTCAATATCGAAGATTAACAAACGTGATTGTTTATCCATCTCGGAAATCTCCATCCAAGCTGTCTGAGAATGTCTATAAGGCTCGCATGACAGCATCCAAGATAACACATACAAAACAATGATGCCAGACAGGGTGTCTCTTGAGGGGATGCCGAAGTGTGTCTGACTCGCTATATTGTGCTTATCTTTATTTAGTCTATTGTTAACTCTTCAGTGCCGTCAGCCGTCCTCGGCTGATGGTTCAGTGCCGTCAGCCGTCCTCGGCTGACGGTTCAGTGCCGTCAGTTCAGTGCCGTCAGCCGTCCTCGGCTGACGGTAAAACAAATACTTATGTG
>CAZCRQ010000033.1:0-14642 GCA_964501095.1 uncultured bacterium
TACTACATGTCATTTTTATCAATATCAATCTAAAATACTATCGTATACTTCAATCTACCAGAGAAATTATTCTCCCGTTCCCGATTATCGTATTCATAACCTGCATCTAAGACAAAACTGGGTGAAATTGTACGTACACGATACTCGAGGCTCCATTTTTGCAGAAAACCGAGTTTTCGCTGTTCCGTTGCTGATCCGTAAATGACTTCATCTCGTCCCAACTGGCCGGTATAGCTTAAAAACAAATCTCGAGTCAGATACTTGCCAACGGTTACAGTGCTCGCCTGCAGGTATCGGGAAGCGAAACTTTCATCAGGTGGATGGGTTTGAAGTTCATCACGATAGAATAATTGCTCATTAAGAATGTTTTTCGCCAGCGTTGGTTTGAGTTGAAGCATATCAAGTCCGAGGAATCGTGCGACATCACGTTCAATCGGACGCAGCCAACGATGTGTCATAGCCGAAACCATTCCCCCGCTGATCGAGGTAAACTTGTCCTGAAGCCCGCCAACCGTGTATCCCAATGAGGCGAGAATCTCTTCCTGGCTTGAATTTCGATCATCTTCCAACTCAAAGGTAAACTCCCCCCATCTTCCCCTGGTTGTCTTTTGACCGGTACGAGGATCGACCATATAGAGGGTGAAATAGATGGTACGTTGAAATCCGGTCGCCTCATCCGTTAACTGCGTCACCGCTCTGCCGCTGGCGATGGGTAATGGATCGGAAGAATCAAAGACCAACTCTCCTTTTTCCATCTGAAACTGCAGATCGAGGAATTCGATGCTGCCTTTGGTGGAGGTTACATCACCAGACAAGCGAAATGAATTATCCGCGATTTTTCCGGTGACATGTATTGGACGACTTGGATCTGTCGGTTCCACGGAAAGCTCTATCGAGATGCGATCAAATAACCCGGATAGTTTTTGCAGCAGCGGCGCCTTCTCCAATCCGATGATTTCGCGGATGTACCAGACATCTTGCCGAATCGACGTATTGACATCCCAGGCGGCGTTTCTCATCACCGTCTCGACAAATGATTCAGTATGCGCGCCTTTACTTTTTCCATTGACAGCAATTGGCGGGAAGGTTATCCTGGCATTGGAAAATTCACAACTGCCGTTAAGGTGAAGGTTTTCCGCCGGACCGCCGATCAAGAACCAGTCCGCTCCATTTTTACCTGTGATTCGCAACCGACCATATTCATTGTTACTCATCACGCCTGGGATGCGAAAACGAAATCCTTTATCGGTAAGGGTGCTAATGAGCAAAACGCCCAGGTTCAAACCGCATTTTTTAAATTCAATCTCCGCGGTCTCAGGAGGGATCACAATGTCGCGCCGGTGATGCGAATTGGTAATTTCAAAAATAGCATCGCCGTTGATGATCCCATCCAACCGCTCGACTTTGATTGTTCCACTGCTGTCGATTTTTATATCGGCGCTGATACTTTCAATTTTTTGAAAGATATCACCCATCTCAAATCCGCCTTCGCGCAGCGAGAACGCCACCGATTTAATCGATGGCTTCCCATCCTTGAAAGCAATGGAGCCCCTGAACGTTCCGCCTCCCTCAGTCTTCAAGAACAAAGGAGACAACTGCGGGAGTATGCTGAACAATCTGCCTTCGGAATGGAAATTGATCATCCCCGAGCCCGTTTTAAGCGGTATAGTCCCTTCTGCTTGGAAGGTATATAGAGTCGGTTGGGTCAAAGAGAATCGCTGGATTGTCAGTACCTGACCGTTATCTGCGGCCTGTTTTCCTTCAAGGAGAATATCCGCCTCCCGAAAAGAGATTCCGGCGAATTTGGTATTTGTCCCGCGAATGTTCATCGACCAGGAGGGTTTCCGAAGTTCACCAAAGACCCTGGCATCGAACAAAATTTTACCCTGAACCAGGTTCTCGACACCGGTGATCGCTTCGAGGTAGATATCCGCTTCGGTGCCTTCCGACTTGATAAATAAATCCAAGGAATCCTTGGAGATATAGTATAAACCATTGAGATTTAATAAGATGGTCTCCGCTCTGCCAAATACGCCTTCTTGCGCCGCCAGATTCCCTTCGCTAGTCGTCACCAATTCCA
This sequence comes from uncultured bacterium, assembly GCA_964501095.1. GTDB lineage: Bacteria > Electryoneota > Electryoneia > Electryoneales > Electryoneaceae > CAZCRQ01. Next base: position 2,081 of record CAZCRQ010000033.1, read on the forward strand.
AATGACCCCAATAATTCTTCAAATCGCCATAAAATCCATCGTAAAATTCTAAATTCGCGTCAATTTCCGGTTCCTTAAATCCACCGGACAGGAAGAGTTTTCCATTGACTTTACCGCCTAGCTTATTGGCATGTAAAATGGTAAAACGATTTAATATATCAGAGAGGTCAAAATCGTTTAAATCCAACTCGATGTTCTTGAATTGATGGTTTTTAAGATCAATTGCTCCATCAAGCGTAAGATAATCCCTGAATAATAGCTGATTTATGTATATTATATAATCTTTATACTTTAAATTAAATGAACCATTGCCGATAAAATCAAAATCTCGGGAAATATTATAGCTGGCGACCGCATTCAATCCCGCTTCCTCGCCGATGTCGACGCTTCCGAAGAGGTTTAAATTCAACCGGGTACGTAGATCACTGATTGCGACCGCGCCGGAAACGTTTTTCTTCATGTAATCGATCTCACCAGCGATCTGAAAACGCCTGTATCGTTCAAATTTCTTCCAATCCTTGCGCCACCATCCGGCAAAGAGATGAGGTTCACTGAACTGCAGATGGAGCGGTTGGTTGTGCCTCGCCTCGAGAACCAGGGATATGTCCCGTTCCTCAGATGATGGCAGGACAGCTTCCAACTGATAACCATCTTTTGTATAAGTCCCATCTATCGATACTTTTATTGTATCCTCAGGCACTTGAAGGAAACCGTTAGTTGAGATTGTCCAACCCGTTTTTACCTCGTTTACAATGGAGAGATTGAATCGTCCCTTCTTCTCCGCCAACGGGGCAAATGGTTCCGGCAGTCCCGTTACCTCAGGATAACCTTCAACAACCGCTTCGACCTGCCAGGGTTTTCGCAGACGGTGATCCCAGAAACCTTCCCCTCTGACCTCCATCCCCTGCCACATTCCATCGATAGATTTGAATCGTAGGTAGGGTTGCTCTTTTGACCAGCCAAGTCCAACTTGGATGTTAGAGAAAACTCCAACAGGTGTTTGCAGGCTGTCGGCGATTGCAAAGGCGTCAGCGCGCCAACTTTTAGATTTTGATTCCCAGTTGAACGTGGCATTCGCACATATTATCCCCTTTGGCGCTTCTGAGGAGTCCAATTTAGCAAACTTGATCAAGTAGTGTCTTAAGTCGCCTTGAGAAATGGTCGCGGTGGCTGTGAGAGTGGGTTCATTTAGAAAATTGAACCTGCCGGATAGTTTGGCATAATCATTCTCCAACCAGCACGCACCCTCCAGCTCAATTACTTTATCATGGAAGCTGCCGCTGCAGTCGATAGACTGGATGTGCGGACCACCCTTGATCTGAACGTCGCCGCCGGAAATACCCCAATCACCGGCTATAGTTAGATAGTTCGAGCTATAGACAAGACGTCCAGCGAGGTCGAGAGAACCGTTCAGATCTTGTAATGGCAAGGATTCCGGCAAAGTCAGGAGATTAAGGGGATATCCGCTGGCGTCGATGTCCAGGACATAACGGGAAGCGGCGAGATCGGCATTCCCGGATAAAGTTATTGAACTGCTGGTGTCCTCAAAGAGCGCCATTTGCAGGTAGCATGAGACATTCTGCAGGGAGTGTTTCTCAATCAAACCATCAATCCGTTTGGTTTTCAGCCAGGCTTTTCCTTTGGCGTCGGTGAACACAAATCCACCATTCTGGATGACAATTTTCTCCAAGGGATCAAAATCGTCGGCAAACTTGAGGAAGCGTTGGCGAGGGATCGGTTGTGCCTCCGTTTTCAAATGATCTTTCTTAAGTTTAAGATCAAGAGAGGGGGAAACCAGAATTATTCCGGTCAGTAATTTTTTCGGATCGCCCTTGGAAAGCAGGAAGTTCAAAAGTGAGTACTTGAGATAGATTTTCGAGATCGTGAGACTGGCGGAGGAATCCGCCAGAGTAAATCTCAATCCCTGGATACGGACTGAAGAGGGCAGGAGATCGACTCTTTCGATGGCAATAAGACCCGGGAGGGAAGAGGTTTGACTCAGGATTTTATATTTCAACCATTGGGATTGATTGAGATAACGAAATAGAATGAACAAGCAGAAGACGATGGCGAGCGAAAAAACTATAGGAATGATGATCCAGGGGCGGCGTCGCATGACAGTCTCATACGGACGGTCGTAAAAACAGATGATCCGGATCGAACGCTTCGGCTATTTTCTGGTAAATACCACGGGTGGGTAGGATGTTGGAACGATGATGCAGCTTGGGTTTTTCAATTTGAGGGCTATGCAAGGGCGTAATCCGAAGCGTCACTTGATCAAGCCAGCCTAAGGTGCCGCGACTCCCAGCAAAAACTCCAGCTATATCAAAACTGCTGACGTCTTTTCGTATTCGACCCCCAAAACTCATTTTTATTCCACGTCCATCGATAATTTCTACTCCGAGAATCAGGTGACGTACTTCAGGTCCAGGCGTTCCACAAATCAATCCGCCGGTGCTGCCCGTATAACTGTCAAACCATCCAGCCAATCGAAAACCCGCTTCCTGAAGGGTTTCCGACACTGTTTTTGCCTCAACGCCTGATTCCACTATCACCGCTAAATCAAAGAGATTGGTCTCTAATATCTGGTTCCGTCGATGGGATAACATGACAAAGACTTTCTCCGGAGCCTCATAATTCTCCACGATCGATGTTCCCTTGCCGATCGGAAGAATGCGCCATTTATTCTTTCTCGCCCATTCGATCAGCCCCTGGACATCCTCTGCCGTTCTCGGCTTAACGGCAGGAGAAATTGCATCTTCGACCCAACAGTGCGGAAATGCTTCCTTAAGCGATTGGCTGTTAAATGATGTCGATTTCAAGATTGAATCAGTTGTTCACTTATGCATCCAAACCGTCTTTCCCGATTCTGATAATCCAATATGCTGCGGTATAGTTCAACTTTACGGAAAGCGGGCCAATAGATATCCGAGATATAGATCTCAGTATAGGCGCATTGCCAAAGGAGGAAATTACTTAACCGATATTCTCCTGAAGTTCTTATCAACAGGTCAGGGTCTGGCAATCCGGTTGTATCCAGACATTCTGTTATATCTTCCTCGGATACCTGGGTAACTCCTTTTTGCAGCAGCCTGTTCACTGCCTGGACAATCTCACGTCGTCCACTGTAAGATAACGCGATATTGAGTACAAGTCCGGTGTTTTTTCTCAGACGTTGTTCCGCCTGCATGAATTCCCGGCGCGGGAGTTCCGGCAGATCATCCAGACAGCCGATCGGGTGCAAACGGATATTATTTCTATCCAGATCATCCACTTCTTTTCTTATGGTCGAGACAAGCAATTTCATCAGTCCGGAAATCTCATTGATCGGTCTTTTCCAGTTCTCGGTGGAAAAGGTGTAGAAAGTCATCACTTCGATGCTTAGTTCTACACCCGCTTCGACCATTTCGCGTACGGAATTGACCCCTTCACGGTGCCCAAAAAGACGCGGCAAACCTCTCTGCTTCGCCCAACGCCCATTGCCGTCCATGATGAAAGCGATGTGACGCGGGAGCTTTCCCCCCTTTTTCACCTGCTCCAGCAGTTGCGCTTGCTCAAGGTCTGTCTGCATGAGATTTCAACTTTAGAAATTACTTAATCTTATTCAAGATCTTTGCAATTATTGTCGATTTGTCCATCATTCCCAAATTCTGATAAGCAGCATTTAAAATTAACCATGAGTTCGAATCGGTGATGGTGGGTTCAATCTCCTTCACTTCACCGCCATTAAACAGCCAGGGTTCCAAAATTTTTACCAGCATTTCCCAATCTTTAGCAGCCAGGAAGGCGCGTGCGGCGTTCTTTCGAGCTTCATCATCGTTTGGATTCAACTCAATGACCTTGTAATAGCATGAGGCAGCATCCGCCCAACGCTCCATTCCATGCAGGAGAAGAGCTTTGTTATAATAAAAATCCGAATTACCAGGATCGCCGGCGATTGCGGTATCCCAGGCGGCGATCGCTTCGTCTTTCATCTCCTTTCGCTGGTAGGCGATTGCTTTACGGGAAACAACGTTGATATACTTAGTTTTATCCAAACCTGTTCCACCCGTTTCCGGATTACCCAATTGCTGGTGGAGTTTTAAAATCTCATCTGCCATCGATATTACTTCATCCCAGCGATCCTGTTGAGAAAATATGTTCAGCAGATTGATCCGGCTGCTCAGATCTTTCTTTTCCACGTCCTTAGCCAGCGACTGTTTCAGAAAATCTTCCGCATTTTTAAAGTCTCCGAGCTGCAAGTAGCATAGACCAATCCGCTTCAGGGTTTCTTCTTCGCCAGGACGTATCATCAAGGCGATCTGGAAAATTTTCAGCGCCTCCTCATATTCACTTTCATTGAATGGATCCACGGAGGAATTGAAAACCGTTCGCCACGTTTCCAACCTGGTGCTTTTAATATCTTCGTTGTACTTATCTGTAAGTTCCTCTGTTCGATCAAATGCCTGGCACATCTCCTCCCATGCTTCGAGTTCCGCATTCACTTTACCCAGTATATAGAATAATTCCGGATCGTTCGGGGTGTATTTGGCGCCCTCTAACAATTGTTCTTTCGCATTCTCCGGATCATCCTGCTGCATGTATATTTTCGCGGAACGCACGTAAGTGCTTTGACAACCATTAAAAAATGACGCCAATAATAGTACCGGCAATAAAATAACCAAACGGCTCACTATGTTTTTCATAACTTCCTCTTGGTGTTGTCTTGCCGTGCTGAATCCTTCATACACGGTGAAAAATCCTTTCTCCCTGTAGAAATCCCTAACTGATAAATATATCCGTACCTCTTAAAGCAATCAAGAGAATCGTGATCAGAAGCAATACGGTGGGTAGACAATTCCATCTTCGCGGATAAATGCGGTGATCAATTCGGATGGGGTGACATCGAACGCCGGGTTGAAAACTTCCGCTTCTTTCAGGGTTATCAATTGGTTGAGGCACCATCGCACTTCATTCGATTCTCGATATTCAATTGGAATCCCGTTGCCTTCTTTTATCATTCCGTCAAACGTCGTAGAGGGCGTTGCGACATAAAACGGAATGCCATAGCGACTCGCCAGAACCGCCAGGTTCAAGGTGCCGATTTTATTCGCTGTGTCACCGTTTCTCGCGATTCTGTCCGCCCCAACAATGACCAGATCAACTTTTCGATCCGCCATCAGCTTTCCCGCAGCGCTGTCACACAACAAGGTCGCCGGGATATTCAGCTTATCCAACTCCCACATCGTGAGGCGGCTGCCCTGGCACAGGGGACGTGCTTCACAGGCAAAGACATGACGAATTTTTCCCGCCTCCGCTGCTCTTCTGATCACTCCCAGCGCGGTGCCGATTCCATAAGTAACCAATGCTCCCGTGTTGCAATGTGTCAGAACGGATGAACCGGGGGGGATAATTTCCGCTCCCGCTTGAGCGATGGACTCGCACATCCGCTCGTCTTCCGCTGCAATTCGTTCAGCCTCATCTTGCAAAGCTCTCTCAAGATAATCGTTGGAACAATAAGTTCTCTGCGTTCTCCGCGTCTCCGCGCGATCACTTGTTGCGACTCTCCGCATTCGCAAGACGGCATGGGCAAGATTCACCGCTGTCGGACGGGCGTTTTCGATCTCGCTCAACGCCTGCCGCCAATCATCACAATCTTTCTTGATTTCCCGAAAGGCGAGCAAAGCGGCAAAACCGGCAGCCACTCCGATCGCCGGCGCACCGCGGATCGCCAAACGTTTTATCGCCGCGACTATTTCATGCCAATCCTTCGTAACTACTATCACTTCTTCAAACGGCAGACGGGTTTGGTCGATAAAATGCAGGGCTTCGCCATCCCAGTGAAGCCCTCGTATGTCTTTGGTATTCATAATCTTAAAATGCAGTCATCTTTCGATGTAACTCTAATCGTCCGTCGATTTCTTCTCGCCTGAGTATTTTCGTGCGCTCCATAGAGAAATCCTCGACTACATAAGAAGCGACAATAGCACCATAAGCCATCGCTTTACGCCAACTCTGGGGATGGCGAAGATCCTGGCTGGCGAGATAACCAACAAAACCGCCAGCGAAAGTGTCACCAGCGCCAGTTGGATCGATCACCTTGCGGACTGGAAACGCAGGGATAATAAAAATATCACCATCCTGGCGAATTAAAACCGCACCATGCTGCCCTTTCTTGATCACGATTGTATGAGGACCGCGACTGAGTAGATTCTCAGCCGCCGATAAAATGTTGTGCTGATTGGTAAGTTGAAAGGATTCCTCATCGTTGATGATCAAGACGTTCGTTTTGGATATTACATTTTCGAGAAGATCGGGCACGCCTTGAATCCAGAAATTCATTGTATCTAGCACTACTAACTCAGGATCACGAATCTGCTCAAGGACATTCATTTGCAGTTTGGGGTGAATGTTACCGAGAAAGACAATTGGGGAATCCTTGAAATGATCGGGAATCTTCGGTTCAAACCGTTCAAAGACACCCAATTTAGTGAACAGTGTCTCTCGCTGATTCGGATCCTCGAAGTATCTGCCTCCCCAGCGAAAGGTCTCACCCTCCTGCGTTTCGAGACCGCTAAGATCGACATTTCTCTTAGTCATAAAATCTAATTGCGCAAGGGGAAAGTCTGAACCGATTACCGCGACTAGTCTTACCGGAGAGAACCGGCTGGCAGCGGTGGAAAAGAAAAACGATGAACCGCCGAGAATGTTATCCCGTCTGCCTGCGGGAGTCTCCACGGTATCCAGAGCGGCGGAACCAACGACAAGTATAGGTTTAATCATATTTAACTCACATCCTCTTTGGCGCTCTAATTCCCAGCAACCTTAGTCCCATTGCGAGAACAATTCGAGTCGCTTCCACCAACGCCGCCCGGGCTGCTGACAAATTGTCAGCAACCCCAACAACACGATGCACAGTATAAAACTTATGGAAAATTGTCGCCAGATCATGAAGATAACCGACCAGTCTCTGCGGTTCACGATTCCGCGCCGCATGTTCGATTACTTTAGGGAACAATTCAAGGTGCTTGATCAGTTCAATCTCCTCAATCTCCCTAAGGAACTTAATAGCTTTAGGATCAGGTTTCGGGCAGCCATCCTGTCTTAAAATCCCACAGATTCGGGTATGGGCATATTGAACATAGAAGACCGGATTCCGTTCGCTTTGCTCCTTGGCAAGATCGAGGTCGAATTCAAGGGGAGTGGAAGTGCGTCGCTGGAGGAAGAAAAAACGCGCCACATCACGTCCCACTTCATTTACCAGCTCCTCCAAAGTAACCAGACGCCCAGCGCGCTTGGACATTTTCACCTTCTCACCCTTCGAGACCAAGTGAACCTGCTGAACTATCAGGACTTCAAGGAAATCCTTGTGTCCCAAAGCCTCCATCGCGGCTTGCATACGTCCGATGTAATCAAAATGATCTGGTCCAAGAAGGTCAATAGCCTTGTCAAAACCGCGTTTGGCTTTATCCAGGTGATAGGCGATATCCGGCAGTAAATAGGTCGGTCTGCCCTCGCTGGTGATGATCACCCGATCTTCATTATCCCCGAATCGAGTGCCAGCGAACCAGGTCGCGCCATCTTTAGAATAAACAGCGTTTTGCAATTTCAATAATTCAAGGGCGGCTTGCGGGGCGTTTTCCTCATGAAGCTCGGTTTCCAGAAACCACCGATCAAACCTGACACCATAGTTATCAAGAACTTTGCACTGCTCCCTAACATTTAATAATGCTGCAAGCCTGCCAATTTGTTCCGGAATCAGACTGGAAGGGACGATCGAATCGGGGAAGATCATTTTTGCAAGCTGTACAATGTCTTCGCCATGATAACCATCCTCTGGTACTTCTTCTCCACGCGCTCTGGCGAGAATCGACTCCCCTAAGAGCTGAATTTGACGTCCGGCATCATTGATGTAAAACTCACTGGCGACCTTAAATCCAGCTTTTTTCAGCACCCGGACGAGGCTGTCGCCGATCGCCGCCGCCCGAGCGCTGACGATATTCAACGGTCCGGTCGGATTCGCGCTCACATATTCCACCAGTATTTTTTGCCCCTTCCCAATCGTCGATGAACCGTAACGTGATTTTTCCCGGAGAATCCGACGGATGATCTGATGATAATATGAGGGACTGATCCAGACGTTGATGAATCCCGCTCCGGCGACTGCATACTTCTCGATGGAGAAATTCTTCCATTCTATTTTACGACAGAGCTGCTCAGCGAACTCACGGGGATTGACTCCACGCTTTTTCCCTTCAATCAAGGCGAAATTCGTCGAGAGATCACCAAGGTCTTTGCGTTTGGGAACTGTCCACTGAACCTCGGCAGGGTTCTCTTGATCAGTAGCGCCAATGATGGCAGCACTGAGACGATCATGCAAGGTGGTCATTAAACCGCTCGATGGGAACATCCCCCCATAGCTTCTCCAGTTGATAATAATTTCTCGCTTCAGGGCTGAAGACATGCACAATCACATCGCCATAGTCCATTAAAATCCAGTAAAGGTGCCTAACTCCTTCAAGATGCCGGGGATGTATGTGCTGAGGCAGGGAAGCTAAGGAATTTTCGATATGTTCCACAATGGCTTTACGGTGAACATCCACCGTGCCCGTGGCAATCACGAAGTAATCGGCGAGGGTGCTGACATGCTGTACATCTAAAATGAGGATGTCCACAGCCTGCTTGTCATACATTAGACGAGCGATCTTGTGGACAAGGTTGTGAGATGAGAGGTCTGATTGCGAATTCGGTTCAATCAAGGCTTAATCTTTAGATTCTTGTAATCCTTCCCCAGGATTATTGTTAAATCAATATCAACAAGTTTCGGATCGGGCAGAGTTGTCACCTGAGTTCTTTCAATCCCCATCAATTCCGCCAGTCGAATCGCTTGAAATTCAAGTTGAGTGCGATCCAGAATCAAGGTGTTTGGATATTGTTTATGATTGGCATTTCTTGAATCTCGAATATCATATCCCTCCTTTCGAAGCAAGTCCGCATAGCGAGAAGCGAGACGGTTCACTCCACATCCATTGAGAACTTCAATTCGTACCGGACGTATCGGAATAATTTCAGGCGGCAATTGCCCACTTTCAGGCTCTCGTACTATAGGCTCGATTTCTTTCAGGTTTATTTCTTCTTTGTCAAAATCAGTTGAATCCATAACCTGAGGATTTTGCCTTGTACGGTCAGGTATTACCGATATTTGAAATTGTTTATAGAGGATAAAACAGAGGAGAATGATCTGAAGCCCGACCAGGATGGTAAGCAACCTGACTCTTTTTTCAAGGTCAAATTTATTGATCTTACCTTCCAAACGGGGCTTAATTCGGTTCATTCACTTTTCCTTGAGACCTCAGACCAACAGTAGTTCTGCGTTCACCTGAAATAACACGGATCGTTATAACCGTAAGGACTCAAATCAAAAGCGCCAAGTGAACGATAGTAATGATTGGTGTAGTTAAAAAGATTGTTATAGAATAAACTCCCTGGAACCTTGTAAAAAGAGAACTGGACAAAGACATTATTTGCCGGTTTCCAGTTCAGATCGGCGCCGCCGAAGAATTCCGCATTTCCCAGCACCGGACCGAATGAGGTCGAACCGGGTGAATTTTCTGTGCTGAAGGGATTGTTGGTTACACCCGTATGAATATTCAGTAAAACCGGCGCATTGAAGCGATACGACAACGTATTCAAATAATAACCCTGCGTATATCCTGAACCGCCGTAGGATGAATAACTCATCCCTATCTGTTGGTGCATGGTGATTCTCGAAGGATCCAGCAATCCTTGAAATCCCTGGACTATCGGTGGATTTTTTAAATACTCTCGTGTCGTCTCCACTGGTTTATCGCGAAACGGCGATTGAGCAAAACCCAGGCTGACTGTCACTATCAGCAGCGTTGCAATGGCAAGCAAACGTTTCATCGGGAAATCAACCTCCTTTCCTCAGAAAGATACGAACCATGAGCCCGTGAATCAAGCCGTCACGGATCTTCGCTCATAGATCTCACGCACTTTCTCCAAATCCTGCAAGTTGTTGACGCCGTGGATTTCATCGAAATCTCCGACATACGCCGCGACTTTTTCTTTTTGAGCCAGGTAATGAAGGAATACATCCGGCAAATAGTATTCTCTCTGCGCATTCTTGTTATTGATTAGACGCAGCGTGTCAAACAGCGGCTGCGACCTGAAAACATAGATTCCGGAATTGATTTCCTTGATCCGCAATTCTTCTTCGTCGCAGTCATCATGCTCTTTCACTCCCTTCACCTCCCCATCGTTCCCACGCAGTACTCGCCCATAATCCGTGGGATCGAGAGCATAAGCGGTCAACATGGTGGCGACCACATCTCTCCCTCGATGGAAGTCAACAATCCGATGAAGCGTTTCTATCGAGAGGAGCGGGACATCTCCGGAGAGCACTATAATATCACCGTGATAATCCCTGAATAGAGGCTCAGCAACCGATACAGCATGTCCAGTGCCCAATTGCTCCTCCTGGATCACGTATTCTGCGCCGTTTTGTTCAACAATCGGAATCACCATTTCTCGTTTATATCCCACAATGACAATGATTCTCTCAATGCCGGCTCCTTTTGCCTGGTTGATCACATGAACCAGCATCGGTTGCCCACCGACGGTATGCATCACTTTGGGTAAATCGGAATTCATTCGTACACCCTTGCCGGCGGCGAGGATGATCGCGGCGAGGCTGGGGAATTTTTCACAGCTCATTATCTCTCCAATAAAACATTATCGATCAGACGCACATCCCCGAATTTAACCGCTACTGCCAAAAGACATTCCCGCTTCGCCAGGTCAATCGGTTGAAGTGTCGTCCAATCCACGATTTCGATATAATCGACGATACCATCTGGCGCTTGCATTGACAGCGTCTCTCGAATGATATTTTTTAAGTCGCTGCTGCGATATTCTCCTTCACGATAAATTTCTTCCGCTGCCAGGAGACCGCGAAAAATTACCGGAGCTTGTTTGCGATGCTCGGGAGTCAAGCGAACATTGCGGCTGCTTAACGCAAGACCGTCATGGTCACGAATGATCGGTCCCAGGAGAATCTTGATCCCGAATTGCAGATCATCAGTCATCTGCATGATGATCCGCGCCTGCTGTGCATCTTTCTGCCCGAAAACAGCGAGATGCGGAAGCACCGTATGAAACAGCTTGGTCACGATAGTCGTCACACCGCGAAAATGCCCCGGACGACTTGACCCGCATAGATAACTCCCTAAATTCTCAACCTCGACATACGTGCGATACCCTCGCGGATACATCTCTTCCACATTTGGGATAAAGACAACATCGACTTTACGTTCTTCCAATAATTTTAAATCCCGTTCTTCATCACGAGGATAGGTCACGAAATCTTCACCCGGCGCAAACTGCGTGGGATTGACGAAGATGCTGACAACAGTTTGATCCGTATGATACTTCGCGAGATCGACCAGTGAAAGATGACCTTCGTGCAGGAAACCCATTGTCGGAACAAATCCGATTTTCTTCCCATTAGTGCGAGTTTGAAGCGACCAATCCCTCATTTCTATTGTCGTACGGAAAATCCTCATCCGTGAAAGCTCTCCTCTTCGCTGGGGAAGGAACCGTTTTGGATGTCCTGGATGTACTTCGAAAATGCTTCACGCAAAATTACAGCCCCATCCAGGTATCTGCGGACGAATTTGAACTGATACGGATTCAATCCGAGCATATCGTAACAGACCAAGATCTGACCATCGCAGGCGGCGCCCGAAGCGATGCCAATGGTGGGAATGGTCAATGATCGGCTCACTGTTGCTGCCAATTCCGCCGGAATCTTCTCTAGGACTATCGAAAATACTCCAGCGTCCTGGAGTCGCAGGGCGTCTTCCTGGATTCTCTTCGCTTCTTTGTCGCCGACTCCCCGTAGTTGATACCCACCGAAAGCATGAACCGACTGCGGCGTCAATCCGAGATGCCCCATGACCGGAATGCCCATTGCGGTCATTTTCTCGATGCTCTCCAATAAAGGACCGGCACCCTCGATTTTGATCCCTTCTGCATGTCCTTCCTTCATGAAGCGAATAGCGGAACCGATTGCAATCTCCGACGATGGCTGGAAACTGCCGAAGGGCATGTCGGCGACCAGCAGCGCTCTTTTCACCCCGCGGCTGACCGATTTTGTTAGAAAAATCATCTCCTCGAGAGTGATGGCGAGTGTATCCTTGTCTCCTGAAATGACCATACCCGCAGAGTCGCCGACGAGAATGATATCCATCCCAGCGGCATCCTCGAGAGCGGCGATGGTGGCGTCATAAGCGGTTAACGCAGTAATTTTTCGCCCCTCTGCCTTCATCTGATGTAAACACGGCACGGTCACTTTCTTCATCGGTTTCATAAGCAAAGTCCTATTTTAACACCCTCATTTCACAGTAGCGTAGGCGTCCCCGCCTGCGGGTAGCGTAGGCGTCCCTGCCTGCGGGTAGCGTAGGCGTCCCTGCCTGCGAGAAATAGCAAACACGAAAAATCGCAAGCACGGAGGCTTACGCTACCCCTCACACCTCACTTCTCTCGCAAGCACGGAGGCTTACGC
>CAZCRQ010000034.1:0-3718 GCA_964501095.1 uncultured bacterium
ATATTAACTTTATGCATTAAATTTAACTTTATACACCGAAGAGCATTAATTCACTTAGTTCACACAGGAGATGCCCGATAAATTCTTGCATTTCCTGGATACGTTGTGTATCATTGGAGGGGATCAATATGAAAAGATTGCAGAGCGGTCTGAGTTTGCCGCCATCCTTACCGAGGATACCCAACACACGAACTCCCTTTTCCTTTGCTTTTCCCGAAGCGATTAGCAGATTTTCCGAGTTTCCGGAGGTACTGATGGCAATGAAGAGGTCTCCTGTCTTGGCAAGCGCTTCAATCTGACGGGCAAAGATGTTTTGAAAACCGATGTCGTTGCCTCCGGCGGTCAAAACAGAAGTATCGGTGCTTAAAGCGATAGCCGGCATGGCGGGTCGTTCAAGGGTGTGTGAAAGCCGTATCACCCATTCCGCCGCCCAATGTTGCGCATCCGCAGCACTACCCCCATTGCCGGCAAGCAGTATTTTCCCCCCTGACCGAAATGTCTGCACCACCTCTTCCACAGCTTGCGTCACCGGCTCTATTATCCCCGCTATCTTATGCGCGGTCTCGATATGCGCCTGCAAGCGATGGCTTATTTCCTCATGAAGGTTCATTCGCTATTCCATAGTCGCAATCAAACTTAGTAGTCTATGTCAGATGATTTGATGGCATTGATTCCACCGTAGCACAAGCGTCCCGCACGCGTCATGGGCGAGACGCCCATGCTACATACTACGCCGAACGTAAGGCGCAAAAGCTGTGCGAAGCAAGGTGATCCTGTGAAAAGCGAAAAACAGCAACGCCCGGATATTACCGGGCGTTGCAGGCGGAAATTGTTTAAAAGTAAACGCTCACTTCAGGATACCGATGGTTGATGCAGTTTCATGATCCTCTCAGACTCTGAACAGAGGAACAGATTACATCGCACCTTGCTCTTCCGCTGGTTGTTCTTTTGGTTCTTCTTTGTGTTCCAAGGGAACCAGGTCTTGGTTGCAGGATGGGCACTTGGTGATTTCTGAAGCGCCTTCAACAACAAATCCGCAGGCGGGACAGCCCTTGGGATGAGATTCACGAAGTTTCTTAATGTCATCCGCACTCATCGGCTGAAGTTTCGTGTTGCAGATTTTGCAAACAGCCGCAGGATCAGCGCTGATAAAATGATGAGTTGGGCAGATAAAAAGCTGATCGGTGGTGAAGATGAAATCCAAGTTACCAGCCTTTGCCAGAGTGTCCGCAGGCATCTCTCCCTGTCCGGCTTCAGCGGGCTCCTGCGTTTTCAATGCCTGCTGATCGGTTTTGCCGGACTTGCCGCAGCCAAAAAAAAAGATGAGCATCCCGACAGTGATTACTGCGATTAAAACCTTGATCCAAGTCTTTCTTTGCATCTTAATCTCCTTGCCTATAATGTTGAATAGACTCAAGTTGTTCTCGACGTCTAAACATGAAGGGTCGATTCTAACTTCTCGCGAGGAAATCCTCTGCGATTCTCAAACGCATAATATACTATTGCGCAGAGGAAATAAGAAATGTCAATCACCAAGAGACATGATTCCTCTCTGGAGCAAGGAGTCTCTCTTTCAGGCAATTGTTTAGTTCGTCTTTGCGCCTCCGTCGCCTCTCCTCTTTTTCCTCTCTTTAGTTAAAACGAAATTTCATAAACCCTGGTGATCACTCGATAATAGATCATTCAGATATTTCACTGGGGTGAATGTCGAAATTGGCACTTCGACGAAAATAGTGTTCCAGTACGCCATTGATCCGTTCCATAACCCGGGATGCTCAAGGGCTTTTAACAGGCGTCCGTTGAATGATTTGGTCGTGATAAAATCCGCCTGTGGATCTTTAAAATCGTGCAGGTTGAATGGTTGTCCTTTGAAATCACGAATGCCGCAGACCAGGTCGACCGGATTGAAATATCTGGCAGAGTCAAGGATTCTCTTTTGGTTCTCATCCTGCTGATCTACTTGCGCCATTTCGACAATCTGCAGGGAGACATTTCCCCCAGAGTCACGTACCCAGAAGGGTCCACCCCCACGGGTTTCGTGGGTTTTCACCATCCCGCAGATTCGCAGCGGACGGTTTAATTTGTGGTAGAGATATTCTCGTTTGTCCGAATTGACGAGTGTATCCCAATGATCCGGGAAATGAGTAGAGAGGGTTTGGGCGGCGAAATCTCGAATCTCAGTAATTTTTTTACTGTTCAGTTTGGCATCTTCGAGCAATTTCAGGTAATTGAAAATCTGTTGCTGAATTTCCACTAGGTAGCCGCAGAGGATGCGTTTATAGCGGTAGGTCGGCAGTTTCAAATGGTCAGGGGCGACATTGTCGACGTTTTTAATAAAGACAATGTCGGCATCCAGATCGTTCAGGTTGTCAAGGAGGGCGCCATGCCCACCGGGGCGAAAAACCAGACGTCCTATCTCGTCACGGAAAGGCTCATTGTTCTGATCAACGGCAATGATGTCGGTATGAGGTTTTTGAATCGAAAACGTCAGATCGAAGGACACGCCGCGTTTCTCATACTGTGCAATGAAATTTCGGAGATGGCGTTCAATCTGCTTCCGAAAAGCCTCCGGAACCGTAAAATGGAGATGCACCATGCGTTGCGAATCCTGCACATATTCTAAACCTTCAATAATGTGCTCTTCAAGAGGGGTGCGGGTGTGATTGCCATATTTGTGAAAGGTGATCAGTCCTTTGGGAAGGTTGGCATAGTTCATCCCTTTTTCCGTCAGCAGGTAATCAAGGATCGGTTTGACTTGTTTTCCCGTCAGCAGTTTCTCGATATCAAAACCATGAAAAGAGAGGACGGATTTCAATTCAAGGTAGAAAGCGAAAGAATTTATATTCTGAAAAAATGTCCAGACGCTTTGCGCGGATTTATCATTCTGTTTCACAAGAAGTTCAAGTTCATCCAAATCAAGACGATCATTGTGGGAAAACTGGAGAAGATGTTCGACCAACCGTGTGGCGGCGCCTGACGCCGGAACAAACTTGACCACGCCTCCGGAGTTCACCGTATTGGCATGATTCCTGGCAAGATATGCGTAGTTTTCAATCGCCAGTTTCCTAATGCCGTCATCCAAGTCGCAAGCGCGTACCAACTGAATCGGAGGAATTCCCTGGCGATACATCTCGAGTTGCGCCGCCGCCATTGCCGGGGAAATGCCTCTTTCTGCCAGTTGCTGTTGATCCGCTTCACTAAATTGAATTTGACGGGTCATCACTTTGGTAATTCCTGGTTTTTACAACTTCCAATAGCGTTTCACTTTTTAGTCTCGACAGCATTATAGCAGTAGGTGGCTGAGACTGAAATACCGCCACGGACATTGAAATCAACCTCTACTTCAAGTTGCGCCGGTTTGACAAATCGGACAAACTCTTTGCCCAACTCCACCGCCAGATGTTCGTGAAATATACCGGTCTCCCGGTATCGTTCGAGAAACAATTTAACCGACTTACTCTCGGCGATCCATTGAACAGGAACATACCGTATTTCAATCGTCGCATAGTCTGGCTGACCGGTTACTGGGCAGCGGCAGGTAAATTCCTGACATTGCAAGGTGATTTCCATAAAACCCGGAGCATGATTGGGAAATACTTCGATCTTCTCTGTCGTCCTGATGTCTTTCCCAAGTAGCGTCAAATGTTTTAAATCTTCTTTTGTAGTTGGCATGAGGAATCCTTTCGTTGAAATTGTTCCGCGTGGTGTCAGCCGTCCT
>CAZCRQ010000034.1:3818-14370 GCA_964501095.1 uncultured bacterium
AGTTGGCATGAGGAATCCTTTCGTTGAAATTGTTCCGCGTGGTGTCAGCCGTCCTCGGCTGACACTACTCCTCGGCTGACACCACGTCGGCAGGATCACATTTTAAATAGAGAGAATGCTTTTGAATGAGCCGGCAAACACCATCCGGAGTGAGGAACCGGATCGATTTCCCCGAACGCACGCGGTCACGTACCAGGGTGGATGATATTTCCAGCATCGGAATAATCACCTGGCGCATCTGGGGAATGATCTTCTGATCTTCTTCTCTAAGTTCATATCCGCCGCGGTTGAAAACAGCAAATTCAACCTGCTCGAGGAGTTCAGCCGAGCGGTGCCAATAATGGATCTGCTTGACTATATCCGCACCGGCGAGAAAGATGAAGTGCAGTTCCGGATGACGCTCCTTTAGCTGGATAATGGTGTCGTAGGTGTATGAAACGCCTGGACGCTGCAACTCACAGGTCTCAAGTTGAAAATGGGGGCAGTCGCTGATTGAGTCTTTCAGCATCTGTACACGTATGGCTGCCTCGGTAATCGTCTGCCCAGCTTTCAAAGGATTTATTTTGTTGAGGAGGAACCAGACTTGTTCAAGATTTAACTGTTGCCACGCCCATTCCGCTGCGATCAAGTGGGCATAGGTCGGCGGATCAAAGGTGCCGCCGAAAAGCCCGACACGGTGCGGTTGGTGATCGAATGATCGCCTGTTTGACGGTTTTGTCATAACTATAATGTCGGATTCGGCAACCCCGATCTACTCCTCATTTTCAATATCGATCACCGCATCACTTACCCTGGCGAGTTGTTCAGTAATGGAAAGCGGCAGACGTGAGCCTTCGAAATACTGGTCGAATAAATCCAGTGTACGAGATGCGGTTCTGGCGAGGGAGTTGAGGCGTTCTGACAAATTGTTCTCCAACTCCCTCAACTCTGGCGGATTATCGGATTCGATCACGGGAATTAAGGATTTGGTCTTGCTTTCTATCGCCTTACGAAGTTCATTGACTACAATCCCCAAATCGAGCGGCGCCTGCAAATTCTGTCCATACTGAGTAAGTTTTTGGTACAAAAGTTCGCACTCCTGGTGCAGACGTATCAGTAGTTGTGATTTGTCCATGATGTTTCCACGCTGTCTTTTTCACTTTGATTCTTAAGAAGTTGTAATACTCGGTTAAGATTTTTCAACGCGTTGTTACTCCACTCATGCTTGCCATATTTATCCAGATACAAATTGTACTCTTTAACCGCATTGGGATAATCTTTGGATAACTCATAAGACTGAGCCTTATAAAACTGTGACTGCGGGGCATATTTGGTATCATAGTAATTCTGCAGGATCATGTCATAGTAAATCCTGGCGGAAGCCAGTTCCTTCATTTTAGAATAGAGCCGACCGGTCTCGAAGTCCTTGCGCGCCAATTTTTCCCGGCAGACATCGATCATCTTCTGAGCATCCCTGACCAAGTCCGAATTGGGAAAGTCTTCAATAAAGAGCTGAAAAGCCCCGATGGCTTTATTTGTATAGACCTGATCGAGGGAGTGCTTTGGAGATAATTTATAAAACGATAAACCTAATTTATATTCTGCCTCCATTGCCATGGGGCTTTGCGGATACTGGAGGACGGTTTTTTCATATTCGCTGGCGGCGATGATATATTCCTTCATGTAAAAATGGCATTCCGCAAGATAATACTGAGCGGAATCTGCCATGGCAGCACCAGCATAGTTGATAAGAAAGATCTCCAATTTTTCGACTGCATCCAAGTATTTTTTCTTGTTATAGAGTTTGATGATCTTTGCCCAAGCGGCGTTCGCAGGCAAATCTTCACGCTTCAACTTGGAGCTGCATCCGTTATAATATACAATGATTGATATAGCTATAAATAAAATCTGTGAATATATTATAATTTTCTTCATAACTTGCTCCTTGCAGCAAACAGGAAATAAGTAACTCCGACAGCCGACAAGGTCACTCCAACCGGCAACAGAATTGTGAAATATGCACCTCGTTTCTTCTCTGTTTCAAGCGTTGCTGAATGCTTCCAATTGCCTAGTTGCGGGTGCCCGGCACTACTTGTGGTGCCGGGGATCAATTGTGAAGTGTCATTCCCGCGAAAGCGGGAATCCAGGAATTTCAATATGTTAGGAAAATCCCGAATTTCCATATAAAAACGGGTACAGTTTGTAATTGCTTGTTTTTCCTGGATTCCCACTTTCGTGGGAATGACACTATTAACACTTGGGGAGGCTACCGTACTTTCCGCCACAAGCTGGAAGGCAAGAATCAAGGCAAAACAAGGGATCAAAAACTCTCGCATTTAATTATCCATCCATTCGGGAACGCGAAGAATTAGAAATAACTTTACGTATCGCTATCACCAGTACAACCACCGCTAATCCTAGAAAAACAAAGCTGGTAACAAATCCAAACCTCAAAAATGGCGTATTAACCGGAGATGGAATATCCGTCACCAGGGCGCCGCGAATGTTCTCTTCCAGTCGTTGCAGAATAAATCCCGAAGGACCGATAATCGCCGAGATGCCGGTATTAGTCGCCCGGACTAGGCTCCTCCCTGACTCTATACTACGAATACGACTGAGGAGTAAATGCTGCTCGGGCTCGGAAGTTCCCCGCATCCAGCCATCATTGGTCATATTGATCATGACCTGCGCCCCCAGTTTTATCGCCTTTAACCACAATTCGGAGAAAATCGCTTCATAACAGATCAAAGGCGCGGTTTTGAACTGTCCCGATTTGGTTTGCACCGACCAGATCGTAACCCCAGGTCCCGATAAAAATTCCGCCTGACCGAAATTCAATTTCCCCAACGATGGAATCAGCCATTGAAACGGCACCCTTTCCCCGAATGGGACAAGATGCACTTTAAAATAGGATTTAAAATCGCCTCCGCCATCGGGAACGATGAGAAATGAGGCATTGTAGGGATGGAGTATGTCATCGACAACTTCGTTATGCGCTGCACCGGTCGCCAGAGGGAGATTAAGCGAATCGACCAGGTTCTGCATATAACTGCACCAGAAAGGGGAATTTTGAATCCGCACCGGTGCGGCTGTTTCGGGCCAAACGATCAGATCCGGCGATTCTTGACGAATGGAATTGGATAACGGAATATAGATATCGAAACTGTATTCCGCTCCCAGGTTCCACTTATCGCTCGGGTCGATATTCCCTTGCAGCAAGGCGATTCGTCCGATGGTATGGCGGGATGTTAAAGTGCGGATCATTCTCTCGCGCAAGGTGCCGACTCCCCAAGCGAGTAGAAGCATCAGCGCCACGATAAAAGCAGCGCTTCGCCGTTTTCTCCCCGCAGTAAGAATAGCATTCAACGTCACTACCCAGGCGCTGATCAACGGGGCTCCTCCGACTGCTGACATTTGAAGAACCGGCAGGTAGTTCGCTTGGGTCAGGGAAAAATAATTCCAGGGGAATCCCAGTTCTCCATAAGAACGAACAACTTCCTGTGCTGTCCAGAGAAAAATTGCGTAATAGTGTCCCTTTTCCCCATAAGCGACAAGCAACAAACGATGACCGACAGCCAAGACGCCAAACCACAAGGTGAGAATGACAATAACTGCGGAGCCGGAAGCCAGACGGGAAAACATATCCGCCCCGGTATTCATCGCTATCCAGTACAATGTCCCGAGATGAAAGGGAAATCCAAAAAAAAGTCCGAGAGCGAAGGATTCTTTAAATGAGGAAGCTTTTTCCAACACAAAAAAAAGTGGGATGAGAGCAAACCAGGCAAGGAAACCGAATTTAAAAGGTGGAGTCGCCAGAACGAGAATGACCCCCGGAAAAAAAGCCAGCAGCGCCCGGTGGCGTTTCAATTCAAGATTCATCGGGTCTGATTTCCCGACACTCTTCCGCCCCTTTATAGATGTAATCGATCAACTGCATTGTCTGGCGGGCTTCCGCAATAGTGGAGACAGGCTCCTCCTCACCACGCAGGGCGCGGTTGAAATGCTTCAATTGCCGGCGAAAGGAAGAGCGATAGAGTTCCCCCACGCTCACTGTATGTACTGGAGAAACATTGACTAATGCATCTTGAATGGTTTTATAAACGATCAGCGGATTTAACTGTGCGGAGCCCTGGGTACCCTCAAAATATGTATAGGCGACATCCTGTTCGGAATAGAGCCCCCAACTGCAGTCCAGGTGAAAAGTTGCGCCATCCTCATAGACCATGGAGCAGGTGACGGTATCTTCGACATCACGCCCCAGCCGACTGTGGTGAGTATAGCTGCTGATTCGTATGACTTTCTTCGCTCCCAGCAGCCAATGCACCAGGTCGACCAATTCAACTCCCAGATCCATCAACACACCGCCGCCGGAAATCATCTTCTGATCGAGCCAGTCATTTCGAGCCCAAGCGCCGCGTCTTCGCAACCAACCGGCGCGAACTCGCCAGATGGAACCCAGTTCCTCGCCTTCGATGAACTTGCGCAATATACCCACATCGTTGCGAAAACGGTGTTTCATCGCCACCAAAACCAGCAGACCGGAATCCCTCGCGGCTTCTTCGAGACGAATGGTTTCCGTCAGGTTCATCGCTGCCGGCTTCTCCACTATGACATGCGCTCCATAGTGCAAAGCGGTCAGAGAAATCGGGAGATGGGAAAGAGTCGGGGTGCAAATAAGAACGACATCCGGCTGGCAGTTGTGGAGCATGTTTTCCACGTCAACAAAACCGTGAGTCTTATACTTCTTTGCGATCTGCCCCAGTTTGAACTCTTCCGTATCACAGAGACCGACCAGTGTATATTCTTTCATTGAGGCGATCAGCGGGAGATGAAATACTTGCGCGATTCCACCCACGCCGACGATGCCGATTCTCACCGGTCTCTCTGGGGATATAAATTTATATTCACCACCCATCAGATATTATTCGACCTATACGACCAATATCATCTATATAATCACCCTTTTAATTTCATTCTCTTTTCAACTGATCCAAATAATCCTGCAAAATCACTGCCGCGGCAGCGCGATCCACCAATGCTTTCTTCCGCGAGGGTTTCTTCCCCCCTTCACGTAGACGCTGCTCCGCCGTATAACTGGAGAGCCGTTCATCGACTAACTGCACCGGCACCTGTAAGCATTCCAAAGATGCGGCAAATTCACGCACTGCTTTAGCGCTTTCACCTTCGCTGCCGTCCATGTTTATGGGAAGTCCGATGACAATCAGCGAAACCCCTTCCTCAAGAATAATCTCGCCAATGCGCGGCAAACAGATATGAGGCGAAAATTCTAACGTTGCATAAGGAGATGCCAGGATGCGCTCGGCATCCGAAAGCGCCAATCCGATTCGCTTTGTCCCCCAATCGATTGCTAAAATCCTTCCCGATTGTCTGTCGATCACTTTATTGGTTGATTCCCTCCAAATCTGACAAAGGCACCTTCATTGCCTCTCGGAGCAGTCTGCCGGCTTTAAAATGGGTTTTACGACGGGCTGGAACATAAATCAATTCATTGGTTTTTGGATTACGCGCCTTGGGTTTCGCTTTGGTTCGCTTCACTTCAAATACTCCAAAATCACGAATTTCAATTCTCAATTCGACCTCATTCGTAATCATTATCTCACGCAATGTGTTAAAAATTTCATTCGTGATTTGTGACACAACGTCTGGACGTTCTCCTGTTTTTTCAATCACCCGCTCAATTACATCCTTTTTAATGAAGGTTTTCATCAAAAACTCCGTTGCTTTGTTTTCGCTTTCCTGCTACGAGATATTTCTCCCAAGAATCTATTTTACGATTCTCCAGTACTCTCTGCAACATTGACCCGTTCAATTCGCAAAACGCTCTTGACCTTCAACGCTCGGTTCATCAGTTTTGTCAGTTGCGACCTGCCCTTAACTTCCAGTACCAGGATGCCTACGGCTAAAAGTCCTTCGGAGCGCAGATTGGCTTCGATGATATTGATATCCCATTTGCTGAACGCTTCGGTGATGTCGCGCAGGAGATTACGGCGATTTTCCGCATAGATACGCAGCCGCGCCTGAAAATGGTCGTCGCGGGAGGCATCCCATTCCACCTTGACGATTTTATCCTGTGACTGTGCCATATCGACAATGTTATGGCAATCGTTACGGTGTATGATGATCCCCCGACCTTTGCTGGTAAAGCCGATGATGGGATCACCAGGAAGTGGATTGCAGCACCGGGCGATACTCGTCAATATGTTGCTCTTGCCTTGGACTTTTATACCGGCGTAAGCGCCGGGTTCGATACCACTCACTGGCGCCAATATCGATGTCTTTTCCTCTTCCAGTTGGGTAGTTCCGATGAGGCGATGAACCACGCTCTGAACCGATATGTCGCCCGATCCGATCGCTCCCAGTAACGCTTCTATGGTTGGTTGTCCAAGATCATTAAGAATTTCAGCTATTTCTGAACGTACGAATTTATGCCGATGACGATGCAGCTCTTTGCTTAAAAGTTCCTCGCCCAGACGGATCGACTCCTCAAAACGGATTTCCTTGAAGTATCGTTTGATCTTCGAGCGGGCTCTGCTGGTGTGGACAAAACGCAGCCAATCCAGGCTCGGGCGAGCATTGGCACTGGTTAAAATCTCTACGGTGTCGCCGGTATTCAGGGTGTGATCCAGGGAAACCATCCGCCCGTTGACTTTCGCCCCGAGAACATGCAAACCGATATCGGTGTGAACAGCGAAAGCAAAATCGATCGGCGTGGATAATTTCGGCAGTTGGATCAACTTTCCACGAGGCGTAAAGATAATAATTTCATCGGTGAAGAGATTGATTTTCAGGGTTTCCATGAACTCTTCGCTCGAGTTCTCCTCTTTTGATCCTTCGATCACTTGGCGAAGCCACCGGTAGTATTCCTGCAGGTTGTCTTTTTGCGATGACTTTGCCGCATGTCCTTCCTTGTACTGCCAGTGTGCCGCAATCCCTACTTCGGCGATATAATCCATCTCGAAGGTGCGAATCTGAACTTCCACGGTGCGTCCGGATTTGTCGATCACTTTGGTATGCAGGGATTGATACATGTTGCCCTTGGGCATGGCGATGTGATCGGAGAATCGTTCTGCGATGGGTGTGAATACGCTGTGAACAATTCCCAGTGTACGATAACAATCCGGAATGGATTTGACTACAACACGTATGGCGAGGAGATCGAGAATCTCCTCGAAACTTTTCCCCCGACGTTTGATCTTATTGTAAATGCTGTAAAAATGTTTTGCCCTGCCTTGAATTTCCGCTTCGATTCCCTCTTCTTTCAGCTTAACTTGAAGGATATTGATTATTTTCTGGATCGCCTCTTCCCGCTCTTCGCGTTTCATCGCCACCCGCTCGGCGATGCGACGATAGGTGACTTCATCCAATACTTTCAGCGACAGGTCTTCGAGTTCCATCTTCAAACGTCCGATTCCGCAGCGGTGAGCCAGGGGGGCATAGATATCCAATGTCTCCTGGGCGATTCTTTTACGTGAATTTTCCGGCATGGCATCGATAGTGCGCAGGTTGTGTAATCGGTCTGCCAGTTTGATCAGAATCACCCGAAGATCCTGAGCCATGGAAAGCAGCATCTTGCGGAAATACTCCGCCTGACGTTCTTCATTACTCCGCGTATCATAGCGCAGGTAGGACAGCTTGGTCATCCCATCGACCAGAATAGCCACCACCGGACCAAACTCATTCGCCACATCTTCAATGGTGACGCCGGTATCCTCGACCACATCATGCAGCATTGCGCCCATCAGGGTGACCATATCAACGTTGAGTTCCGCGAGAATCCCCATGATTTCAAGCGGATGGACAATGTAGGGATCGCCCGAGAGTCGCGTCTGACCGGTATGAGCTTCCGTAGCGAAATGAAACGCCTTTCGCAGCAGTTCAGCGTTCTTGGAATCCGCTTCCATATTCAATGATTTCAGTATTTCCTCGAAGCGCTGCTGAAGCTGAGGGGAAATGATCTCGACTTCCCCCATAGTTTCTTTAGTTTGTTGTCTTACACTAAAATTCAACATCTTAGAATGGAATTCCTTCCTCAGATTCGGGCGTCGGCTCTTCTTTCGACTGTGCGGCAGTCAGTTCCCTCTGTTCTTTTTCTATGTTCACAAATTGAGCATATTCTTCATGAAAGACAAGTTTCACCATACCTGTTGGACCATTTCTCTGTTTACCAATGATCACCTCGGCGGTGTTGTCGGATGCCACAGTCACCTCTTCCCCGCGTTTCTTTTGATCTATCCGGTCATAATACGCTTGTCGATAGATGAAAAGAACGACGTCGGCATCCTGCTCGATTGCTCCGGAATCCCGCAGATCAGATAAGATTGGCCGTCGGCTTCCTCCACGTTGTTCGACCGCACGGCTGAGCTGCGAAATCACAATCACCGGGAGGTCCAGCTCCTTCGCCAAGCCCTTCAATTGACGGGTGATCATGGCGATGGCAAGCTGATTGTTTTCAGCGTTCTTCGGCGGCTGCATCAATTGAAGGTAATCCAGGATGATCAATCCGACATCATACTGCTGCTTCAGTCTCCTTGCCCGGGCACGCACATCGGTTATCGTCTGAGTCGGAGAATCATCGAGAAATAACGGGAGCGCTGATAATTTTGAAGCGGCATCGGGTAGCTTGCGCCATTCCTCCTTAGTCATCAATCCAGAACGGATTTTATAAATCGGAACTTTTGACTCGAAGCTAAGCATTCTCATGGCACTTTGTTTGGCGCTCATTTCCAAAGAGATTATCCCGACCGGGACCTTGTGATAATATGCGGCATTGAAACCAAAGCACAGCGCCAAGGCGGTTTTTCCCATCGAGGGACGTGCGGCGACGATGATCAGATCCGAATTCTGAAACCCACCCATTTTTAAATCTAAATCAGAAAAACCGGAACCCACTCCTGTTAATGCCCCTTCACGAGCCAACATTCTCTCGATGTCTTCCATCGTCTTATGCGTTATCGGATTTATTTCCTGATAGCCGGTTCTTTCCCTTCGACTTTGCAGGTTGAACAGCTCCATGATGCTCCAATCGAGGATGTCGGAGGATTCTGCTTCATGCTCGAAGCTCTTTAAACCCATGTCTTCACTGAGGGAGAAAAGAGAGCGGAGAGTAAATTTCTCCTGCACAATCTTCGCATAGTATTCCACATTCCCGGGAAAGGGCACAATTTCCGACAATTCCGCCAGGTAAAAATCTCCACCGATCTCATCAATCAGATTTTTCGCCTTGAGTTCGGAAGAGACTGTCACCATATCGGTCGGTTCATTGCGCTCGTGCAAGCCCATCAAGGCGGTGAAAATGATCGAATGCTTTTTCCAGTAAAAGGATTTTGCTTCGACAAATTCAACACACTTGGAGAGAGCGTTCGGATCGATAAGAATTGCCCCCAGCACCGCTTGCTCGGCATACAGGTCGCTGGGTGGAATCCGGACAATCTCTTCCTTCTGCTTTTGTTTTGAGGCAGTATTCATGATGGATCGGTTGATTTTAACTCGATTAGCAAATCTTTCATCTTTTGTACATCTTCCCAGGTTGGACGTTTCCATTGCGGATTACGCAAGAGAGCCGCCGGATGAAATGTTACCAGGAAAGGCACGCCATGATAATCAAGGATTCTTCCACGCATTTTTGCCAGGGAATCTGTAGTCCTGAGCAGGATTTGAGCGGCGATTCTGCCCAGAGAAACAATCAGTTTCGGTTTTATCAATTGCAACTGCTTGATCAGGTATGGTTCGCAGTGTTCGACCTCGTTCGCCCTGGGATTGCGGTTCTCCGGAGGATGGCACTTTAAGATATTGGCGATATAAACATCGTTATCGCGTTTTAGATCCACCGCTGCGAGGATTTTATCCAATAGTTGCCCGGCTCGCCCGACAAAGGGGAATCCCTGAGCATCTTCATCAGCTCCCGGCGACTCGCCTATCAGCACCAACGACGCCTGAGGATCGCCCATGCCATAGACAAAATTTGTCCGCGTCCTGCCCAATGGACATTTTTGACAATTACAGATCGCCGCTCGAAAGCTATCCATGGAAGTATACTGAGGGAAAGGATCTTCTATCTCACCCGGGACAGGGATTGTCGGCTCCGCTTCCGGGGCGCGATAACGCCAGGAAGGGTCCGGCTCCGGGCAGGGAATAGGTCGCAATACTTTTCTCTGGTTTATATCAGGAGAAGGTGATTGATCAACTTCTGGTATTGCCGGTGAAGAATCGGATTTTTGCGACCTCTTTAGTTCTTCAGCGCTCGTAGTTTTTTCAGAAGGTTTGGCTACTAATGGTGAAAATGCACCTAGCGCTTCAGCCCACAGAATCTTACTATATTCTGCTTGCTGAGCTAAAAATTGTAATCCTTCTTGGAATATCTGTTGTTGGTTATGTTCTTTCTTTGTCATTTTATACTTATCGTTTCTCTTGAGTAGGCGTTTGAGAACAGCGGGAGTCGTTCCGTATGTCATTCTCGCGGAATAGGTTGTCCAAGAATGTCTATAAAGAATACAAAGATGGGTGCCCTGCACTACTTGTTGTGCAGGTTAATAATAACTTTATTAATTTAACT